>JBAPYY010000349.1:0-8496 GCA_049284975.1 Occallatibacter sp. | reverse complement strand
ATCCTGGTCAAGCCCCGCGTAGGCGGCACCGATAGAGCCAAACCGCCTGGAAGTGAGGCCGGTGAAGGCGCTGATTTGCTTGCGCGGAACCCCGGTTCCATTGATTGCTGCAACATCCAGGTAATTGCGGTTGGCAATGATTGCCGAGCCTCCGAGGCTGAAGATTCTGCCAATGCGTTGTGCTCCCGCGGAATAAAGTGTACCCGTGCCCCCCGCGGAGCCATTGCTGGCTGCGGCGGCGAAGTTGACCACGCCGAGATGGCCGATCTGAAGGACTCCGCCCGCACCGCCCGCAGTCGCTCCTGAAGTGCTTTCAACGCTGCCCTCAACCGTGAGGGCCCGGGTCAGCCCACGACGATAGATGGCTGCCTCGGCCATCTTTCCGTAATCGCTGCTGTATACGCCCCAGTTGCGTCGCGCCAGGCCGGCTTGCGCTGAATAAATCTGCAAACCGGGCTTCAGCAGGTTGGAACTGGCGTAAAAAGGCTTGCTCACGGAAACCTGCTGGCCCAGTGCATTGGTCACTGCAACAGTTATTGTGCCTCCGCCTGATACCACGGGGAGCTCAGGAATCTCGAAGGGGCCGGCGTCCACCTCGCTGGAGACCGTCTGATTGCCGTTGGTCAGGACGGAGACCGTTGAAGGGACGGCGGCCGAACCGGCAACAGAGGGGAGCGGAAACGTGATGAGATCGGGGCGCGTGGTGAAGTCGGAGCGAATCTGCACCCCCTCCATGTGAACCGGACGGGTCCAACTAAGTCCGCTGGTGATGAAGTCGCCCAGGCTGTAGCGACGCAGCGAATTGACATCGGCGTAGGTGTAGGCAGAATCGAGGCGAATTGCAGTGTTTGTGCCGGAGGCGCTGTTTACCGCGCCGCCATAGGCGAGCCAATCCGAACTCAGGATTCCCTTGGGCGAGAAGGCCCGCATATCAATCGACCCGGTGGCGCTGGCTTGGCCGCCGGTGTATGTGCCGGCGATATCGTAGTTGAGCGTCAAGCCGGTGCCGCTCTCGATCACCCTCTGGCCCTTTGCCTCGCCAATTCCTTCGGGCAGCAACAACGTAGGCAACAACGCGCTGTTGCTGGCCGTGATGAGTAGGATCTGTCTTTTCTGATCGATGCTGTAGGTCACTCCGGGCAAATCCGACAATCCGACCAAAAGATCCGGAGTCGAAAGAAGCGCGGCAGGAAGGCGGAGGCCGAGATCGTGGAGTTCCTTTGAGCGCGCCAGCAACTTCCCGTCCCGCAGGGTAAATTCGCCGATTTTGCCAGTGGAATAGCCGTTGATATGAACATCAAGCAGCAGTTTATCGATGTTGTTTTCGTCAAAGGACGCCAACGCGGCGGTGGCTTCTTCGGCGGGATTTGTAGTGGAGGGGTCTACGGCTGAATTTGTAACGGCGGAGTTTGGGGCGGAATCTGCGGGAGCGTTATCTGTGCTCTTATCTGCTGTTGCTACCGCAGCCGAGGCCAGTTGCGGCATGAGGACAGGCACGAGAAAGAGGGCTCCCGTGTAGAGGAGCCACTGAGCCACCACACCGCGAGAATCATCGCGCAGCAGCAAAGCGGACCTGCTCATCGATGACGCCGGCGACCGTCTTGGCTGTCAACCGCAACGTATCTGCTTGCAGAGGCAGGGGATCCTTCAGAACAATACGCCAACGCCGGGTGGCGCCCGAGAGTATATATGGCGTAGCGCCGGGCTCCACTTCCAGCTTCCGTCCATCGCTGGTGGTCAGAGCGATATCGCGGATCACATCATGGAGATTGCCGGCGTCGAGCGCCACAAGAGAGATATGGTCGGCGTCGCGCTCGAGGTGAAACTGAACATCAGAATGAGAGCGGATTGGAGGCGGCGCAAAGATGGGGATGGAAAGGCGCAATACCATGTGCACAACGCCCGCCTCGGCCGGAGGCGGAACTTGGTCAATAAGAATGCGATAGGTGGCTTCTTGCGTCTCCGGCGTCATGCGCAGGATGAGGCGTACTACCTGGCTGGCTCCAGGGGCGATCCTGGCAATCGGGGGACTAAGCATCACCATGTTTGTGGCGCTCAGTTGGATATCCCCGATCTCACTCTTCTGACTCCAGGCAAAGGGGCGTATCTGAACAGCGGTTTCAGTGCTTCCTTGATTGGTAATGGTCAGACTTGTTGTCTTCTGGCCGGCTAAAAGCGGAATTGTAACGGGAAGCACGGACAAAGCCTGCGCACCGGCAAGCGCTCCGGCCAACAGGATAAAGAAAATGGCGGCGAGCGCTTTGGCCGCCGCCATTTGTCGAGATGAGTTCCATGCGATCATGAGGGTCCAATTGGAAAGCTCAGCTCTCGGTTAATAAGTGAGGGTGACAGTGATCGTATCGCTGTAGTTGTCAACCCCAGGTGATGTTTGCGTCGGAACCTGGCCGTAGACGGTCAAGGTCTGATTGGCACCGCTGCCGACTCCGGGAACCTGACCACCAGTGGTTTGACCCCAGTTAACGGTCATGCCAGGGTTGTTATACAGCGCATAGGTCAGGTGGTTCGCAGGAGTGACGTCGCCCTTCATAAAGCGGGCGGTCTCAACTGTGCTATCACCTGCGCCAAGACCAACCTCGTACACATCGTTGAGGGTGCAGTTGACGGTAATGGTCGAGGTAGCGCTATTTGCTACAGTCGTCACGATGGTATAGAAGTTCAGGTTTGTGGCTTGCACCGTACAGACGTTTCCTACACCAGCAGTGACATTGAAAGTGGTAGTTTGGGTTGAGGCCGAGGCCACGGGCGTCACGCCCAGCGCCAGGAATCCAAGCAAGGCGGCGGACATGGCTGACTTAACAAAACACGAGTGCTTCATAGAAATGACTCCTGGTAATTAGAATTCTGAAATTGGCCTGAGTATATCGGCCTCTGGCCGTCAACGCAACAGTACTGTAATCAAGGAGTAACGACCCTTTAGTGCAGTAGAAAATGGGTACTGTTGTGCTGATTAATTCGCAATTAGTGTTACTTTTGATTTAAATAAATTGCACGACAGTACCTTTTGACTCTCAAACGCGTCCTCGGCATTCTCTGAGGGAAGCTAAGCCCGGTTTAGCATCAGCGGCTTCCGGTTCTGCCTGGCTTTGTTAGCGAGAGGACTCATAGGGATACAGGGCGAAGAAGATCCTGATAAAGAACCTCGCAAATCGTCTAATTAAAATGGACTCATTACGTCCAATATGACGAGGATTGTCCAGCGCTCACTCGATCATTTTCTTGTCGAAATGGCGAAGCTGCTTATTCTTCAACACATTCAAGATTCATCACCATTTCAAACGTTCGTAACCAGTTTGAACTCGCTTTAATCTCGAGCGATTCCGTGAGGTGCCGATAAGAGACTTTTAAGCATTTATTCCGCGCAGGGGGAATCGTAATGCGCATGAATCCCACAATCCGGGTATTCGCTTTCGGCTTCGTGGCATCAGGTCTAGCCTTGAGACCCGCCCTTGCGGCAACTGCTACTGCCACGTTCACTGTATCCGCTACAGTTGTATCCGATTGCCAGGCCACACCGGCCACCCAGGGGTTCAAGAGCTACGCGGCCGCGACAGCAAACGCGGCGTCATCAGTTTCAGTTACCTGCACCATGCCAACACCGTACATTGTCTCGCTCGGCACGGAAGTTGTACCCGACTACGACGCGGCCGTTGCGAAGGCAACCGGCAGTGGCTCGGTTCAGCGGGGCAGCGCGCAGCCGCCACAGCCACAGCACGCCGTCAAGACGACAGGGACGGCAACAGCGGCCGGCGCAGGCTCCTCCCAGTCGCGCGCCACCCCTGAGCAGACGGCGGCAGCGGCGAATTCCGCCTCCGGCGCCAACCAAGACTCTGTCATGGTTTCCATCACATATTGACTGGCTTCGCAAAGACTCCAATCGGATGACATTCCAGATTCGGGCTTCCATCCCGCGATAGCGCATTTTCCAAGAGCCGCTTCATAGACTATTCTGGGTGGGTTTGGCCGGGAGTTTATCCAGGAGGATTCATGTTGACTCGCCGTCGTTTTGCCGCTCTCTCTGCCGCCGCTGCCGGGGCAGCGCTGACCGTACCGCTCAAGGCGCGCGCTGCCGCTACGCGCTCCGGGATGGAATTCGGCGTGCAGATTTTCATGGTCCGCGACCGGCTCGGACCCGCTGAGCTGCCCGCCACGCTTCGCCTGATTCGCAGCTTTGGATACGCCACCGTCGAGACCTATCCGCTGGTCTACAACCGTCCCGCGAAGGAGTTGAAGGCGCTGATTGAAGGCATCGGATTGAGGGCGCCCAGTGGCCACTTCGACTACCCCACGCTCGAAGAGCATGTGGACTATGCCGCCGAGTTGGGCCTCGAATACATGATTTGCCCCATGCTTGCCCGTCCGCTGTGGGACTCTCTGGATGGATTCAAACAGGCCGCCGAGCACCTGAACAGGGCCGCGGCCAAAGCTCGTGCGGCGGGGCTGAAGTTTGGTTACCATCCACATAATTATGAGTTTAAAAAGCTGGAAGGCGGACGCGGCTTTGAGGTGCTGATGCGCGAGCTGGACCCGTCAGTGAAACTCGAGCTGGACATCTACTGGGCAATCGAGGCCGGCGAAGACCCGCTTGCGCTGATGCAGAAATACAGCAACCGGCTGGCGCTCATCCATATTAAGGATCGCAAGCCGGCCGCCGGGCATACCTATTCGCCATTCGACCCGCACGCGGCCCACTACACCGAGGCCGGCTCCGGCACTATCGACTGGAAACTGATGCTGGGCGAGGCGCGGCGGCTGGGCGTCAAGCAATACTTTGTGGATCAGGACGGCACCGACCTGACGGAAGAAGAGGCCCTGCGCCGCAACTGGAATTACCTCTCGCAGTTGAGCTTTTGAAGTCCTGAAATACAGAGTGCGAATCCGCGCGGCCGAACGCCTGCGCTGATTCCTGGCCCTTTACGGGTCAGCCTGACTTCACAGTTTCACAGTCTCACAGCAAATTGTGGGGGGTAGGGGGGTACCCCTTTTGTCAGGGACGAGGGAATAGGGAATAGTGACGCACCGCGTCTCTGGTCATTGCTCATTTGATGATTGTGCGCCAACGGAGGGTAATTTTCTGCATGGACTTGCCGTTCATGCGGACGGCGCCTGCGCCAAGGGGATCGCGGTCTCCCGGAGGTCCGGAATCTAACGGGGCGAGTTGAGGTTCGTGGCCTCCCAGGTCCGAGAATCCGGACCTGGGGCACCCGGCTATGCCGACTTTGCGGGAATGATATTTCACGGTCGATCTTTTGAGTTTTCCCCGGTCCCCAAATGCGAGGGACCGGGGGCACCCTCAATGTGGTTGGAACAGAACCCCTAGACCGGGGCCACCCGCCACCCTCAATGTTGTTAGAACAGAACCCCGAGAACGGGGCCACCCTCCCACCCTCCATTATTGTGGCTTCGCCTGATGCGCCTCAAACCACTTCCCCGCCCGCTTCTGTGTACGGAATAGATCAACAGGCGTCAGGTGAGACGCGGCTTCATCTCGATATTTCGCAATCCATTCTGCGGAAAATGAGTCCAGATTGCCAGCAACCGCTTCATCAAGCCAAAAGTAGGCTTCAGCGTAGTCCTGAGGCACACCCCGGCCCCAGTAGTACAGACCCCCGAGGTGGTATTGTGCCCCGGTGGCGCCCCGCTCAGCGGCTTTGCGAAACCAGGTTGCAGCTTGCGCATCGTCCTGGGGCACACCTTGACCCTTGTAGTACAAATTCCCAAGACTCTCTTGCGCGTCAGCGTCGCCCTGCTCAGCTGCCTTGCGATACCAAAGCGCCGCCTCAGCATAATCCCGGCTTACACCTCGGCCGCTGTCGTACATATCCCCGAGGGCGTCTTGCGCCTCAGTATCGTCCTGTTCAACCCCCTTGCGATACCAAAACACTGCCTGAGTATCGTCTTGGGGCACGCCCTGTCCGTTGTAATACAAACCCGCGAGGCGGTATTGTGCATTGGCATCACCCTGTTCAGCAGCCTTGCGAACCCAAAACGTGGCTTTCGTGTCGTCCTGGGGTACACCTTGGCCTTCGGCGTAAATCAGCCCCAAGCCACATTGCGCAGCGGCGTCGCCTCTGGCAGCTTCCTGTTCGAGGGCGGAGAGTTCCTTCTGTGAAAACACAGGCGGATGACATTTTGCCGACGGACCTGAAACATCTTTAGTTTCAGTCCTCTTATTAGCATCATTCGCATTATTTCGATTTTGGATTGGAGGAGCACTCGCGCCGGAGACACTGATTCTCAACTGGGTCTCGGGTGTTGATGATCTGGCTACGAGACTGGCGAAATTGAGGGCTTGAATTGCACATACGATAAGACAACCAGTTACTGTAGCCCGCATTGCGAAGGTTGTAATTTCGATCTTGGACGGGACGCTACTGATCGTACGGGACCATAGCCATGCGGCCCATGCAAAACTACCAAATGCCAAGCTTGATGTGAGGATGGACGAAACAATCCGACCCAAACCGGACTCGTCCGAAGGTACAACCGTGGAAAATCTTCCACCGATCAATAGAAGCACTGCAGTCCAAAAGATTCTGTAAAGACGACGCTTTTGAGGATCAGAAAGGATTTGTTGCATCTCGTTAATCTCCTTTGTCTTTTCTTCTACAAGCCTCTAAACTTCAAATTTTCTTGCTAAAGAGCCAATATCCAGACCATCCGATTAAGAAAATGCCCAGACAAAGATCAATCGGTTGCCACTCTGTCCGCTGCATATGTATCGGCAAGAACGGGTTCAAAAGAATCGCAATCGAGGCAAATATCCACGTCCAAGCCCGCTGGCCTATCTTGTCCACTCTCCACGCCCAATAAACTGCGCCAACCGTGATGACAAGACGGAGCACCACGTAAAAGCCATAAGGATACTTGCCGACAGAAGCAATGAGCAGCAATACTGCGCCAAGTATCGTCAAAACTACTTCCAGGTTTCGTTCACGGTTCATGATCGTTCCCCGTTGACCTGGATTTCCATTTTGGCTTCCCGGTCGCAGCAAGTATACGCTCGTGCACGCGGTAATCTGCCGCGAGGCGATGGCGGGATATTTTTCGGGGTGGACTTCGCCAGACGTAGCAAGGGCGCAGCCGATTGGCTGCGCCCTTGTGGTTTGTGCCGGTCCGGATGGACTAGGCGTTGGTGTGAGCGGGGCCGGCCATTTTCTCCTCGAGCGCCGCTTGCGCGGCTGCCAGCCTGGCCGTCAGCAGACGGAAGGGCGAGCAGGAGACATAGCTGAGTCCGATTCTGTGGCAGAACTTGACGGACTCCGGATCGCCGCCGTGCTCGCCGCAGATGCCAACCTTGATGGTGGGCCGGGTCTTGCGTCCCTTTTCAGTGGCCGACTTCACAAGCTGGCCGACGCCCGCCTGATCGAGAGTGGCGAAGGGATCCTGCTTGAAGATGCCCGCCTTCATGTAGGCCGGGAGGAACTGGTTGATGTCGTCGCGGCTGATGCCGTAAGTGGTTTGCGTGAGGTCGTTGGTGCCGAAGCTGAAGAACTCGGCCTCTTCGGCAATCTGGTCGGCGGTGAGGGCCGCGCGCGGCAGCTCGATCATGGTGCCCACCATGTAATCGACCTTTGCGCCCTTATCCGCGAAGACTTCCTCAGCCACGCGGCGAACGATGGCCGACTGGTTGCGCATCTCTTCGACTGATCCAACGAGCGGAATCATGATCTCGGGATGCGGATCGCCGCCCTTGAGCTTGACCGCGACAGCGGCCTCGATGATGGCGCGAACCTGCATCTCTGTGATCTCGGGGAAGGCGATGCCGAGGCGGCAGCCGCGTAGTCCGAGCATGGGGTTTTGCTCGTGAAGCTCTTCGACCCGCGCCAGCAGCGTGCGCAGTTCCTTGAGCTTGGGCGAGCGAGGCTTGGTGTCTACCAGGTGCTGAATCTCGACCATCAGATCTTCGCGCTTGGGCAGGAACTCGTGCAGCGGCGGATCGATGGTGCGGATGGTTACGGGCAGCGACTCCATTGCCTTGAAGAGACCGACAAAGTCGGCGCGCTGCATGGGCAGGAGCTTTTTGAGCGCGGCGCGACGATCCTTCTCGTTGTCAGCCAGGATCATGGTGCGCATGTGCTCAATGCGGTCTTCTGCAAAGAACATGTGCTCGGTGCGGCAAAGGCCGATGCCTTCCGCTCCGAAGAGGCGAGCGTTTTTGGCATCGCGGGGGATGTCGGCGTTGGGGCGAATCTTGAGACGCCGAATCGGATCAACCCAGCTCATGAAGGTGACCAGATCCGGATCGTCGGGCTGGGCATCGAGTGTCTTGAGCTTGCCGGCGATGACGCGGCCGGTTGTGCCGTCGAGCGAGATCCAATCGCCCTGCTTGTAAGTGTGTCCCTTGACGCGCAGCTCCTTCTTGTCCTGGTCGACGAGGCAATCGCCTGCGCCGGCCACGCAGCATTTGCCCATGCCGCGGGTAACGACAGCGGCGTGAGAGGTCATGCCGCCACGCGAGGTGAGAATTCCGGCGGC
>JBAPYY010000348.1:0-3699 GCA_049284975.1 Occallatibacter sp. | reverse complement strand
CTCCTGCTCTCTGAATACAAGGTGAATATCTACTCGCCGTACTTTGAGAACACGCTGGTGTATGGGTCCAATCCGTTGGCCGCGCTGCCCGGAGGCGCAATGACCCGCGCCGACGTAGCAGAACTCGTGCGCTATGCCAGCCAGTACCACGTCACTATCATTCCCGAGCAAGAAGCATTTGGCCATCTGCATCGCGTTCTGATGTACGACATTTATTCCCAGCTTGCGGAGTCGCCCCATGGTTCCGTTCTCGCTCCGGGCCAGCCAGGGTCGCTGGATTTAATTCGCCAATGGTTCACGGAGATGGCTTCCGTCTTTCCCGGGCCGTTTTTACATCTAGGCGCGGACGAGACATTCGAGTTGGGAAGAGGACAAACAAAGGCCCGCGTAACTCAGGACGGGTTGGGCGCGGTTTATGTTGACTTTCTCAAGCAGATTCACACGGAACTAACTCCTCTGAATAGAAAGTTGTTGTTCTGGGGCGACATAGCCATGGACAGTCCAGAGTTAGTCAAGACACTGCCCAAGGACATGATTGCTGTCGCATGGGAATACAATCCGAACCCGAAGGGCTACGATAAGTGGCTATTGCCCTATGTAGATGCCGGAATGGAGACATGGGTAGCTCCAGGCATTAATAACTGGCGGGTAGTTTATCCGAATTTCAATGCCGGCTTCGATAACATCCAGAGATTTGTCAGCGATGGTCAGCGGCTCGGTTCGACCGGCGAATTGAATACGGTGTGGAATGATCTGGGCGAAGGGCTGTTCAATATGGATTGGTACGGCATTCTTTATGGCGCTGCTGCCGGTTGGCAAAAGGGGACAAGTAACATTCCTCAATTTCAAAACAGCTACGGCCAGGTCTTCCACGGCGATTTCACAGGCAAGATTAACCAGGCGCAAATAGAACTGATGGCAGCGCAGGCGACTTTGAAAGATGCTGGACTCGGTTCGGCCACCGACAATTTATTCTGGGCTGATCCGTGGAGCGTAGAAGGACAGCAACTTTCCGCTAAGTTGCTGCCGGTAGCTCATGGGTTTCGTATACACGCCGAGCAAGCCATTATTCTCATTGATCAGGCGCGAACCGCCGCGCCTTTACGCGAGCCGGATGCGCTGGATGCTATGGAGATGGGTGCGCGGCGAATGGATTTCATCGGATACAAATTCGAGATTGCGCAAGAGATCGCCGATGGGTATGATCGCGCGTATCAGGATCAAAACGATCCCGTGGGCAAACGCTCAGTCCGCCGCGAGTTAGGTGCGATCACGGGAGTGAATGGTCAATGCCAGGATCTTCGCGAGGGATATGGACTGACCCGCGATCTCTTCCGGCACGCATGGCTACAAGAGAATCGCCCGTATTGGCTGGACAATGTCATGGCGCGTTACGATCTCGCCATGCAATTGTGGATTCAACGCGCCAACCGCTTCAGCGAGGCAAGTTCTCAATATCGTGAGACGCACGTTCTTCCCAAGCCGGAAGACGTTGGTCTGCCAGCGCTGTCCGTTCCGCCGCCTCCTGCCTCGCCTGATCCTCATGAAGTGAAAAAGGATAAGGAATAGGAATAAGGGCATGGTAGTTAGTACCGAAGGAGAGACAAGATGAAGATGAAATGCAACGCTGTACTCTCGCAGGTTTGTTTTCTGTTAGCTCAGTACGCGCTTTCTTGCCCTGCCGCTGCCGGCCAAGTTTCTGTCACAAAGCCAGACTATGTTGTATCCAGGCCGGTTATCAACATGTATCATTCTGCTTCCCCTGACAGCGATGTAGTGTCGCAGGCCCTCTATGGATCAGGCGTCGGCGCGCTGGAGAAAAGAGATGGCTGGATTCATATTCGCACCGGAGACGACTATAAGGGCTGGGTTGCGGCTGAGGATGTTGCAGCGGTGCAAGGCGATTATGCTCCTACGGGTAAGGCAGTTCGCGTCGTGCAGCTTAGCGCGAATATCTATCGCGAACCCGATGTGACGAAACACGCTCCTTTGCTCAATCTTCCATGGGAGGCTCGCATGGAAGTTCTGTCAACTAACGTAGACAAAGGTGGTCGTTGGATTCAGATCAAGCTAGTGAATGGGCAGACTGGCTACGTGGAGCGAGGCAATGTGAGTGCAGATGTTCCCGCGCTCACCATCGACCAGACCATCCAGCTCGCGCACAGGTTTCTCGGCATTACGTACACTTGGGGCGGAGTCTCGACTTACGGATACGATTGCTCTGGTTTCATGCAGATGTTGATTCGTCAGCGCGGCATTCTCATGCCGCGAGACGCAGATGTTCAGGCAAACTGGAGCGGAGTTAGGCCCGTAGAGCGCAAAGATTTGCAGCCGGGCGATCTTCTTTATTTCGGCGGCAGTGTGGCGAGAATCACCCATACCGGTATGTACATTGGCAATGGCGAATTTATTCACGACACAACCAATACTCACCCCGAGGTGCAGATCAGCAAGTTGGACGATATGCCCTGGACTAAACTATTGGTGGCAGCACGGAGAGTGAAATGATGAATAGACGTGATTTGTTCAAAGCCGCTGGCGCAGTGGGAGTAGGAGCAGCGATGCCTGCAGGATTGTATGGAACAGAAAGCCCTGCGACAAGCGGTAATGCTGTGGTCAAGACTGAACTAAAGCGCCTCATGCTCCGCCACACATGGACTACTACAATGTCATCCAGCGCTTATCGCGACACAGTTCATCTTCAGTATCAGCGCGATGGCATCGTCGGATACGGCGAAGGCGCGCCGATCGTGCGATACAAGGAATATCCCGAGCAAGCCAAACTAGCACTCGATGCGATCATCGGCCTGATTGAGTCTGGCGACCCCCGAAAGTTTGACAACTTCCTTGCCGAAGTGCGCCACGCGCTAGGCGACCATCAGCACGCGGCTATGGCTGCTGTGGACATCGCGATATGCGATTGGCTGGGGAAGAAACTCGGAATTCCGCTGTACCAGTATTTTGGGCTCGATCCCGCCGACGCTCCCGTTACAACATTCTCGATAGGAATTGATACGCCGGAAATTACTCGACAGAAAACGCGCGAAGCCGAGGATTTTCCAGTTCTCAAGGTGAAGGTCGGGTTGCAGAACGACGAAGAGACAATCGAGGCCATTCGCAGCGTAACAAAGAAGCCGTTACGTGTGGACGCGAATGAAGGATGGACTGATAAGGAAGAAGCCATCCGCAAGATCAACTGGCTGGAGACGAAAGGCGTTGAGTTGATTGAGCAGCCGATGCCGGCGCATATGTTTGAAGAGACAAAGTATGTGCGGAGCAAAGTCCATTTACCGATTATCGCTGACGAAGCATGCACGGACGCATCGCTGATTCCCCAACTCAAGGAAGCTTACGATGGGGTCAATGTAAAACTTGATAAGTCGGGGGGCGTCATGGAAGCCTATCGATGGATCAAATTTGCCAGAGCAATGAACATGAAGGTAATGTTGGGTTGCATGGTCTCGAGCTCATGCACAGTTACCGCGGCTGCGCACCTATCGCCTCTTGTTGATTATCCTGATCTGGATGGAAATCTGCTGATTGCCAACGATCCATACGAGGGTGTGACTGTGCGGCATGGAAGGTTGATATTGCCGACCGGACCGGGTCTGGGACTGAAGGTCTTAGGCTAGTAAGGTAACGCAACCGGACACATGCTGTAGTATGCTTACAACCGTTTTGTTGGTCGCTGCCAGGCGC
>JBAPYY010000347.1:0-5713 GCA_049284975.1 Occallatibacter sp. | reverse complement strand
GTGCCAGTCGATGGGAAATGTAATGGGCGTGTTGCCCAGCACGCTGAAGTCGAAAGCATTATGCGTGTACTTCCAAATGTACTCGCCGCTGACGACTGCCCACTTGCCAAGGGCTTGCTGAAAACCCGCGTGAAATTCGTTGCGATAGCCGGGGTGCAACACTCCCGAGACACCGGGTGTGCAGAGAAGAAGTGGAGCCAGCACCGCATTCGAACAGCCGGTGCTGGACAGCACGAGGTTTTCGTTGAAGGGTGTCTCCAGACTTCGCGCGTAGGAGATGCGCAGTACGGTGGTCGAGGGCTTGATGTTATAAGCGATGCCTAAACGGGGCTCAGCCTGGTTGGCATCCGTCAGTCCGTTGTACACATCCTCGCGCAGGCCAAGGTTGAAGAGCCAGTTGCCGGCCTTGATCTGATCTTCGACGTACAAGGCCAGTTCCTTCACATCGGTATGCCCATAAGAGTTATAAAGGATCCCGCCGCGAGTCAGGTCATACATAGCAAGCACAGGCAGGTAGTTGGGGTTCGGGAACGAAACCACACCGTCGCAGGCCGCAGTGCTGGAATAGCCCGGCAACGGATTGCCATTCACATCGACGCAGGGTGCGTTATAGATGGAGTTGACCACACCCAGGCTGTCGTTCTCATCAAGGAAGGTTTGCCCGTATTGCGCCCCTATCTTGAGGTTCTGGATTCCCTTGACGTAAGAGAAATCTGAGTGCACCGCCGCATTGGTCAGGGTGCGGTACTGAGAGATGGATGAGGTTTGCAAGTTGATCGGTCCCTGATCCGCAAGGGGATTGCCGCTGGGATAGTAGTTATATGCATCCCTGCGGACAAAGCCGCCGAAGTTGAAGACTGAGTCCGTGCCGATGATGCGCGTGTAGGTTGGCGAGAAGTTGATGGTCCCTATCTTGGATCGTTGATCGGCATTGCCCACGGGGACTACGTCCGGGCTGGCGTTAGCGTAGTTTTTGACGTCGAGATTGTCGTAAGAGTTCGGCGTCTGAAACCACGAACGGCTGTAATTCAAATCGAGATGCAAGGAATCGACCGGCGTGATGGCATAGTCCACACGATCGAAGACATTCTGCTCGTTGCCTTTGTCGTGAAAGACCGTGAACTCCGGAGGATCGAGAAAGCGTCCAGTGTTGAGGCCGTCCACCTCGATAAAATTTCCCCACTTCTTGCCGCCATAGGACAGGTCAAAGCCGCCCGTGGCCGAGCCGAAAGAGCCATAAGAACTGCTGATGTCGCCGGTCGGCTGCGTAACGCCTTGTCCAGAGCGCGTGGTGGCCACAATTACGAGGCTGGTTTTGCCGCCATATTCGGCCGGCGGAGCGCCGCTGATGACTTCGATGGACTGAATTGAGTCGGAAGGAATCTGGTTGGAAAACACCTTGCTCTGCTGATCAGTGATCGACTGGCCGTCCACTGAAAACGAATTCGAAGCATGGTCGCCCAGGCCGTGGAAGAGACCGTTGGAGTCTGCCGCCACGCCGGGCGTGGTGAGTGTGACCAGCGAACTAAGAGAAGAAGACTCGCTCTCCAGCGGCACCTTGGTGAACAACTCGCGGTCAACGTCAGTGTGGAAGGTGGGATCGGTTTCGACCAAATCGCCCGAGGACTGCACGACTACCGTTTGGGAACTGCCGGCGACCTGAAGAACAAGGCTGAGGTTGGAGCCCACCACCGAGCGAATCTCAAAGCTCTTGCTCATTGGCGCAAAGCCATTGGCCAGGACTGTCATCCGATATGGGTTGAAGGGAATGTTCGCGAATACGAATTGACCAGTCGCGTCAGTGGTTGCTGTCCGGTCCAGACCACTCACCTCGTTGACGATGTGAACTGCGGCGTTGGGCACGACTGCGCCGGTTGGATCAGTTACCGTGCCGCGGACAGTGCCGGAGTTACTGCCCTCCGCGGTCGCGTAGAACGCCGCGAAAATCAAGACAAGAATGGGGATGATGCGAAAAATCGCGCCGTGTTTGGACGGCATAGGTAGTCCTCCTGTAATATCGGCTGAATCATGCGAAAGACGGGCTGCGGCTCTCTTGGCCGCGGCATCCTCTGTGCATTAGGCAGCTTTCCGAACCACGCGTCAGTCTGCGAAGCAACGCCGGAACTACGCTCGTAACATCTGCGAGTCGCAACCGGAACCAGACTGTACGGGAGATCGGAAAGGAGCCTTAACAGTCGGCGGGAGGGGGTCGAGTGAAGAGCTTGGGATGCCAATACCGAACGACCGCGCGCGCCTCGACAACCGGCTCGGGGGTTCCGACTCTCACAAGGACCACTAAAGCGGCGGCAATCGCAACCGGAGCCGCAGAGTGCATCGCAATGCACAGCGAGCAATGGTCGGCATCGCTATCCACAGCGTGTATGTGCGCCACCTGGACCACGGCTACCATCGCCAGCAAAGCCAAACACAGCAAAGCGGTTGCCCCGAAAGCGCGTGGCTTCCGGCGGCGTCCGTTGCTGAAATTCGGCTGCAATCCAGTGAGCAAAAACAACTCCAACTACAAGGATACATTGGATTAGACGCGAAGGGGGCGGCGAGGGTTCCATTATCTGCCTGGGTTTGCGTCGAGATTGGAGACCGGCCCGAGAGTCCGAGGGGTCAACTGGTCCCGTAAACCGGTGATAATGCTATGCAGGCGGGGTGGTAGCAGGCAAGCATGGAAGCGACCACTATCCGTAGCGCACTTCCTAATCAACATCCGGCGCTTTTGCGTGCGCGAAGCTTTGCCGCCGTTGCTCCCATTCCTCTGAACCGAAAAACCGCGGACCGACTTCGATGAGACGCGGAATCATGTTGAAGACGGCCACGCGGCTCCACGGACGACCATCCCTCATGCGAAAGCCCTTCTCGTTCAGGTCGCTGACAATGCTCGAATATGAGAACTCCTGTACCAGCAACTCCATCATCTGCATCAGGGCGCCGTGCTCGGCAGGATCGGGCTCCAGCCACTTGCAGTCTTCAGAGATACGAAGTCCATAGGGTATGTCCTCGTTGAACGCTCCCTCGGTGGGCGCTTCAGCATCGGGCAGCTCGCGCCGCCATTCGATGGAAACCATCTGCCACCCGGCCGCCGCTCGCTGCTGGATAACTTCAGGGCTGAATTGGCCGGAGATTACGTCACGCATCCGCTCAAAATATGCCATCGATTTCCTCCGAATCTGCGTCCTGCAGCCAAAATATGCGCAATTCACTTGCCAAAGTCGCAGCCCGGCGTCGATGGCTCAAAGGTAGCGCCGTCTTGGAGATAGCCAAAAAACGTGGGCGAGCACGGGTTCGCATTTGTCCGCTTTCGCAAAGCAGTGTGCGCTACCGGACAGGCAGATGAGACAAATAGCGATTGCTGCGCAAGAGCTCGATGGGGCGTCGAGTGACCTTACACTTTCCTGAAAAGAGCTTTAAGGCCCGCTAAAAGAGAATCTCAAGCTTCTCAAAAAAGGATTCGAATCTTCCCCAAAAAGCCGTGCATTTCTCGGGAGTCAGGGAGTATATTCATCCACAGAATGTGCGGATGCCCGCGCTCGCCTGAGCGCCGCACGAGAATTTCGGCACAGCGCACCGGATTGATTGCCGGGTGAGCGGCCTGTTCGGGATTGCTTAAAATTGGTGCTTTGAGATTCTTCCCCTCGCACGGGACGAAGGCTTACAAGTGGCGCTTCGAGATTCTTCCCTCTTGCAAGAACCTTCTCCATAAAGATTGCCGACGAATTGTTTCGCCTGCGCATGTTCCCGGCTGATGCTGGGCTCAAGCGCGGCGCGTGATCCATGTCTTCCCCTGGCATGGAACGCAGCGAGGGGCAATGCGGGAGCTTGCTTGGCAGGCCATCCCGTTGCCGCTGGCTGGAAGATCGTCCGGTACGTCCTTCACGGGGAAACACATTCGGAGAAGGAGCAACCCATGTCGAATTCCAAAAGAATTGCAATGAAGGGCAGTGAGCGCGTTCCGCTCGCAGGAGCGCACGCGATTGGAGCAACCGATCCGCATCAGCTCATCGAAATATCGGTAATTCTCCGCCATCGCCAACCGCTGACGACGCCCAGACTCTCCGGCAAATTCATGAGTCACAGCGAGTTTGCCGAGCAGTGTGGCGCCGATCCGAAACATATTGACATGATCCGGGAGTTTGCCCAAGAGAACAATCTGCAGGTGCTGGAGCGAGGCGACGAGGTTCTGCGCCGCACAGTCACGCTGGCCGGAACCGCCTCGAAGATGGAAAAGGCCTTTGGCATCGAGCTGATCGATTACGACCATCCAGACGGAAACTATCGCGGGCGGACCGGCGCGATCAAGCTTCCAGAAGAACTTGCGTCGGTTGTTCAGGGAGTCTTTGGCCTTGACGACCGGCCGGCAGCCAAACCGCATTTCCGTAATCGCATGAACAATCGCCGCTTTGGCGACCGTGCTTCCAACACTGCGTATACGCCCTTGCAGGTTGCGCAGCTCTACGATTTTCCGCAGGATGTGAACGGCGCGGGAGAAGTAATTGGCCTGATTGAGCTGGGAGGCGGCTACCGCCCGGCAGACATTCAGGAGTACTTCCAGTCGCTTGGCCTGCCGACTCCGCAGGTCTCAACGTCTTCGGTCGATCAAGCGAAGAATCGGGCGACCACAGCGAATAGCGCGGATGCCGAGGTGATGCTGGATATCGAAGTAGCTGGAGCTGTGGCGCCGGGAGCTTCGCTCGTGGTCTACTTTGCTCCCAACACAGCGCGTGGATTCCAGGATGCGCTGAGTATGGCGGTTCACGATCAACTGCGCGCGCCGCGCGTAATTTCAATCAGTTGGGGCGGGCCGGAGTCGACGTGGACACAGCAGTCGATGCAGAACTTTGATGAGGTCGCTCAGGAAGCCGGCCTTCTGGGCATCACTATTACTGTTGCGGCCGGAGACAACGGGTCGAGCGACGGAGTGAACGACGGCCAAAACCATGTGGACTTTCCCGCGTCGTGTCCGCACGTGCTGGCATGCGGCGGCACGACTTTGCAATCGACGGAGGGCGTCATCACCACCGAAACGGTGTGGAATGACGGCCCGCAAGGCGGAGCGACCGGAGGTGGCTATAGCACAGTCTTTGCCCGGCCTAGCTGGCAGTCAAGCGATGTGCCGCAAGCCAACCGCGGAGTGCCCGATGTGGCCGGCAATGCTGATCCTGAAACCGGCTATAAGGTCCAGGTCGATGGGCAGCAGATGGTGATTGGTGGAACCAGCGCGGTGGCGCCTTTGTGGGCCGGGTTAATCGCCCTGCTCAACGAGAAGCTGCAAGCTCGCACCGGGTACATTAATCCGATGCTCTATAGCACGGACGAATCGAACTGCTTCCGGGACATCACTTCGGGCAATAACGGCGCCTATTCTGCAGGCCCCGGCTGGGATGCGGCGACTGGGCTGGGATCGCCTGTAGGAATTTCTCTGGTCCAGACATTGCAGGAACTCACGTCACAAACTCAAACCAGCCAAGGAACGCGGTCCACATCCTCGCGGTAGAGGATTTTCAGTGTTCCGGCCAAGTCGGCCTCGTGGTTTCCCATCCTTGCGCCAAACGAATGACGCAAGGATGGGGCACGAGCTGACTTCGCACTCTGTTTGAAAATGCTTCAGCCGTGGGCCTTCATCAAAAAACCTGGTCACACTTTGGGGGTGGATGCTCCGCAACGGGCATTCACCCCGCTGTTCGCTATTCGCGCACGCTGATGC
>JBAPYY010000346.1:0-2569 GCA_049284975.1 Occallatibacter sp. | reverse complement strand
AATGCTCCTCGGGCACTACCGCATGCCCAGCCCCCCACCGAGGACGTACCGCAAATCCTTCTTTAAGGACACACAAATCGATGGCAAAGCGTCGTGGAAATCCGAATTGGGGCAAACCAGAGCCCATCGGGCCGGTTGTGCCCACAGTAACCTCCTTCGAGCAAGTGACCAAGGAGTTCAAGCTGCCGCCGGATCAGTTCATCCGGTCGACCCGCCTCCGCGAGTGGGCGCGCCGCAACAAGAATTCGAAATATATCCCTGAGGCTTTGCTCGAAGCTTGGGGTTTTGAGATTGAGTCCACGTTGTAGGGATTTTCGCCAATTGAAAGCAAAAACGCCGCCCGCGGGCGGCGTTTTTGCTGCCCGTGAACCGGAGGTGTTGCAGTTTCCGGATTGCCAACGATACTCCCGGAAAGCGGATCCGCCGGTGGCAATAAGGCTAGAAGCGTGCCTTGGCCTGTTACTGTCATTCGACAATTATTTTCCGGCTTGTTTGAATGCTAAGTCAGTGAGGAGCGCGAGGTGTTACAAAAGGCTGAACTCAGCGGGCAAGCTGATTCTGAGAACTACCTCGGAGGCTCCTCAGAGGCGATGTGCACTACATCGGACTTGACGTTCACAAGAAGACGATCAGCTACTGCGTGAAGGATGCGGCTGGTCAAGTGCACCGGGAAGGCAAGATCGGATCGACCCGGCGCGAGTTGAATGCCTGGATCAAGGCCTTACCTCAACCGCGGAAGATCGCCATGGAAGCGACGATCTTCACCGGGTGGATCTACGATCATCTGCTTCCTCGCGCCGAAAAAGTGAAGGTGGCACATCCTAAGGGGGGAACGGGATTATTCGATGCGCAGGCTGCCAGGTCCTGCAGTTGACCGGCTGGGCGAAGAAGGCAACTTCAGAGGCCCCCTACGGATTGTTTCGGGACTGGCAGAGAACACAAACTCAATCATCTGCGACAGCTCTTCCGAGCTTGAGGCAGCAAATGGATGTCCGGTCCTGCGGGGAGCAGGGACCACCAGCCGAGACGCACAAGTGCGCACGCGAATACCGGATCAGACGAAAGGCGCGCTCGCCTGAGCGCGCCAAGCAATCTCGTGCTTTTCAGTTGACAAAGACTTACATGGATGCCGGTCAACCGCCAATGGATCGCACTGTAAAGGATAGCGAAGATATTCGAAGTAGACTCGAGGACACTGAATTAGGCTCGTTTTGGCCGAGCTGGGCAGAGGTCGCTTTTGTTCGAGTCTCGGAGTATTCTTAAGTATATGCATTCATTCGATCTTTCTGGCCGGTGTGCGGTGGTCATCGGAGGAACTTCCGGCCTGGGCAAAGCCATCGCAATCGGCCTGGCGCGGGCTAAAGCAGATGTAGTCGCTGCCTCGCGCCGCGAGAAAGAAGTGGAACGCACGGCGGCAAAAATCGAAGCTCTGGGCGGAAAAACCTTGCGCCTCCAGGCCGATGTGCGCAGCCGCACCTCGCTCGAAAAGTTGCGTGACGACGTGCTCGCCCACTTCGGCCACGTCGATATTCTGGTCAATTCCGCAGGCATCACAAAGCGTCAGCCGGTGATCGACTGCCCGGAAGAGACCTGGATCAGTATTCTGGACGTCAATCTGCTGGGCACAGTGCGCGCCTGCCAGATCTTCGGCAAGCATATGCTGGCGCGGAAGAGCGGCGTGATCATCAACATGGCGTCGCTGGCCACGTTTGTCGCCTTCCGCGATGTGGCCGCGTACGGTGCAAGCAAAGCCGGAGTGGGGGCGCTCACCAAATCCCTGGCAGTGGAGTGGGCGCAAACCGGCGTGCGCGTGAACGCGATTGCGCCGGGAATCTTTCCCACAGAGTTGAACGAGCGGCTGGTGAGCGGCACCGCGCGCGGCCGCGAATTGCTGCAACGCACGCCCATGGGGCGCTATGGGCGCACGGAGGAGCTGGTGGGAGCCGCGGTGTTTCTGGCTTCAGATGCGGCCAGTTTTGTGAACGGCCAGATTATGGTTGTGGACGGAGGGTATCTGGCCTCCGGCGTAAACTGTTGAGGGTTTTGGCCGCACCTTTTGCAGGCTTCGAAAGAGGAGCATCGGGGTGCTATAGCAGGAGTTTTCCAAGAGGTTCGGATTGGAACGGAATAAACGTGTAGAACGAGGAATTCGGCGCGTCGATTTGGCATACGCACAATTGGCCTCCAGCGAAATTGCGCGCGACATCAATCGCGACCTTGTGCTGGAGCTGATCCGCGCGCGTCAGCCTATTTCGAGGGCCGATCTTTCCCGGGTCTCAGGCCTGCAGCGCAGCACAGTTTCGCTCATCATCGAGGAGTTGCTCGAAGATGGTTGGATTCGCGAAGGCGCCATGGCGCGGCTGCCGCGCGGACGCAGGCCCACGCTGCTTAACTTGAATGATGATCTGGCGGTACTGGTGTGCGATCTGCGTCCCACCCAGGCTGTCGTTGCCGTGGTAGATCTGAATGGGCGCCTGCTATCGCGCGAGACGCTGCCTGTGCTGTCCGATCCCGCCAGAACCGTGGGACAGATTGCCGAGCGCATGAAACGATTCGAGCAGATCCATGC
>JBAPYY010000345.1:0-12937 GCA_049284975.1 Occallatibacter sp. | reverse complement strand
GGCAAAGACCACGGATTCGGCCATGGGAACGAAGAGGAAGCGTGCCACGCCGCTGAGGAAGAACATGGGAACGAATACGATGCAGATGGCCAGCGTGGAAACCAGGGCGGGAACAGCAATCTGAGCCGAACCGTCGAGGATGGATTGCTCCAGTTCCTTGCCGGATTCAAGATTGCGGTTGATGTTTTCAATGGCAACTGTAGCGTCATCCACCAGAATGCCCACCGCCAGAGCCATGCCTCCCAGGGTCATGATGTTGATGGTCTCGTGCAGCACGGCGAGCACGCCGAGCGAGCAAAGAATGGAGAGCGGAATAGAAACCGCGATGATGACCGTGGAGCGAAAACTCCCCAGGAAGACCAGGATCATGATGGCGGTGAGGCAGGCGGCAATAATGGCCTCGCGGACCACGCCGTTGATGGCGCCGCGCACGAAGATCGACTGGTCAGAGAGCGCGTGAATCTGCAATTGAGGCGGTAATTGGCCTTTAATGCTCTCCAGCTCGTCGCGCACGCCTTTGATGATGTCGAGCGTGGAGGAGTTGCCGGTTTTCATAATGGCCATCATGACGGCGCGTTTGCCGTCAACACGCACAATATTGGTTTGCGGCGGGTTGCCGTCGCGCACGTGGGCCACGTCGCGGATATAAACCACCGCGCCGTTCACCGCCTTGATGGGCAGATTGTTAAGGCCGTCGATCAATTGCGGCGCGGAGTTGGTCTCGATGGCGTACTCGAAGCGGTCGATCTTCATCGTGCCCGAGGGAACGATCAAGTTCTGCACGGAGATGGCGTTGACCACGTCGGTGGGCGACAATCCCTTGGCCTGAAGCGCGTGCAGATCCAGATCCACCTGAATCTGGCGCTGCTTGCCGCCGTATGGGTAGGGCGTCTGCGATCCCTCGATGGTGGCCAACTGGGTGCGGATATTGTTCTGCCCCAGATCGTTCAACTGCTGCTCGTTGAGGCCTTTCCCGGAAAGACCCAGCATCAGGATGGGCACACTGGAGGCGTTGTACTGGATGATGAAGGGCGGCGTGGAGCCAGGCGGCAAACTGCGCAACTGCACCTGGCTGATGGCCGTTACCTGGGCTACGGCATTGCCGACATTGACGTGCGGATGGAAGAAGATCTTGATGAGGCCGATGCCGTTGAGCGATTGCGACTCAATGTGGTCGATGTCATTGACCGTGGTGGTCATGCCGCGCTCGCTGTTGGTGACGATGCGGTTTGCCATCTCCGGCGCAGAGAGGCCGGTGAAGTTCCACACCACTGTCACGACCGGGATGTCGATGTTGGGAAAGATGTCCGTAGGCATCGTCAGGATGCTGAAGACGCCAAAAATCAAGATCAAAAACGCAAAGACGACAAAAGTGTAAGGCCGCCGCAGCGCAAGCCGGACAATCCACATAGGGTAGGTACTCGTTCCTGAGCCGCGAGCTCTCGGCCTTTGTTGCTGGTTCGCCAGACCGCACTTGAGCGGCTCGACAAGCGTGCTGACCCGGTGATGACCGGCACGCCGGATTCCGGAACGGGACACCGCTCTCGGGCACGGTCCGGTTCCGCATCCTGTTCAAAGTTCAATGGTAGACGATAAACGCGCCTCTGGCGCACACAGGCAAAGCATCTGTCTTTACATTGATAGGACGCTTGAGCGGGCAGAAAAGATGCTTTCACACCGCGAGGAGCGCCACGGCCAGCACGCATGCTCCCACCGCCAGGCTGACCCTGTCGCCCAGAGCGAAAATGACCGGGTCTTCATCCATTTCGCCGCGCGAACCCAGCAGCCACACCCGGTAAAGCCAGAAAAGCATCAGCGGCACAATGAGCCACAAACGGCTTGCATGTTTATAGAGAACCGTCACATCGGGGCGCGCTATATACATCATGAACACCAATACGGCGGCTGTGGCGCTGGAAGTGCCGAAGCTGCGGATCTGGTTCAGGTCGTCGGCCACGTAGCCGCGCCCATGGGTCTCGGTTGCGCCGCGCTCGCGCAGGTTTTCCAGCTCGCTGAAGCGCTTGACCATAGCCAGCGAGAGGAAGAGGAAGATGGAAAATGCGGCTAGCCATGGGGAGATTTCAGTCTGCGTGGCAGCACCGCCCGCCAGCAGGCGCAGCGTGTAAAGCCCCGAGAGCATAAGCACGTCCACCAGCGCCACCTGCTTGAAATAAAAAGAGTAAGCCGTAGTAGACACGATGTAGACCGCCAGCCAAAGCACAAATTGATGGGGCAGAATGGGCAGAAGCACACAGGAGGCCGCGAGGAGTGCGAACGCCAGCGTTGCGCCGTCCAGCACTTGCAGATCGCCTGATGCGAATGGCCTGAAACGCTTGGCGGGATGACGCCGGTCGCTCTCAATGTCGAGCAAGTCGTTGAAAAGATAGTTGGCCGACGCCATGAAGCTGAAACAGAAGAAGGCGGCAACGGCCGCGCCGACGGCCTCGGGGCGCAACTGGTGCGAAAGCAGCAGCGGCACGAACAGAAGAATATTCTTGGCCCACTGATGGATGCGGATTGCCTTCAGCAGCGTGCGCGCAAACGGCTGCTTGTGCACAAATGTCCGGGTTACCGGAATGGGCTGGAGACGCAACGCGAGGCGCAGGCTGAGGGTGGGGTTAGCCACCATCGCGTGGCGTGCGCTGGCCAGCAACGGCAGGTCGGCGTCGGAGTTGCCGATATAGTCGAACTGGCCGAACCGGTCCTTCAGAGATTCGAGTTTCAGCGCGCTTGTCAGGTTGGTTACACCGTCAGAGGCCAGTACGCCATCAAAGATGCCCAGATGCGCAGCGACTCGCTCCGCCAGCGGGCCATCCGCGCCGGTCGTGAGGTAGATTTTCCGGCCTTGGCGGTGTTCGGCATGCAGGTACTGGAGCAACTCGCCGTTATATGGCAATTCGGCAGGATCGAGTGGAGCCTGGCGCGCGACTTCGGCTTTCAGATGAGCGCGACCACTTTTGAGCCACTGCGCCAGTTGCCAGAATTGGAAGGGATTGTGGCGCAGGAATTGGCAGACCGCATCCATAAGCGAGTCGGATTTAATCAGCGTGCCATCGAGATCGACGCACAACGGGAGAGCTTGCTCGGCTTGCCCGGTTGGGATGGAATTCTGAAGCAAAGCAACCTCATGGAGCCAGCGCAACCAGCCGGGCCGCGAAATGCTAACTCATTTGGAAACGGCGCGGCGGAGCGGCTTTTCAAGGTTAACGCAGCTGTGGGTAAACTCAGGGACAAGTATAACGTCAAACCGAAGCCGACACGCGCGGGCCGCGAACATCGCGGTCCGATCGCTTCGCTTACAATAGTTGCGTCTCGCATTCACAGAGATGCGCTTCTCGGCAGCGAAAGATACGCGATCTCGCGATGAATGCCGCATCAGGAGACGAAACCTTTGAGGAAACTCTTGCGTCCTTAGAAACATACGCGGTTGGTTCGTCCGCAGCCTGGGGAGATCAGAAATATACCTTTGCAATGGGCCCATTTCGCGGGGAATCACTCAAAAGAAACTGACAGGAATCGATACTATGTCCACTGAAGGCAATCCTGAGAACCCTCTGGCTGGAAACGGCCTTGAGCAGTACCATCCTTCACCCAAGGGTTCCTGGGTGCGCATTGCCGTTTACGTTGTTTTGGTAAGCGCCTTGGGGCTGGCTGTTTGGCGGATCTATCAGAACCAAAAGCAGACAGCGGCGGCCAGCGCCAGTCAGGCGGCAGCGTTGATGAGCCGCCCGGTTCCGGTGCAAGTGGCCCCAGCCGAGCAGAAACCTATGCCGATTTTCCTGACTGCGCTGGGCACGGTAACTCCTTACATGAGCGTCACCGTCAAGGCACGCGTCAGCGGCGAGCTGGAGCCGGTAAGGTTCACCGAGGGTCAGGAGGTGAGGCAGGGCGAAACGATCATGGTGATCGATCCCCGACCCTACCAAGCCGCTCTGGACCAGGCCAAAGGCACACTGGCTCACGATGAGGCTTTGCTCAAGGACGCGCAGGCTGAGTTCAAGCGCTATCAAGCCTTGTACGCAGCGGGAGTGGTTTCAAAGGAGACACTGGACGCTGACGAAGCCACTCAGGGTCAGTACCAGGGCGCCATCGCAGCCGACAAGGCGTCCATTGAAACCGCCCAGTTGCAGCTTGGCTGGTGCTCCATTCAATCGCCCATCAACGGCCGCATCGGCTTGCGCCTGGTGGACCCCGGCAATATCATTACCGCCAACTCCACGAACCTCGTTGTGATCAATCAGTTCCAGCCAATCGCCGTTTACTTTACGCTGCCTGAAGACCAGCTTCCGCAAGTACTGCACAAGTTGGCCGCGGACAGGCGTTTACCGGTGGAAGCATACGACCAGGGTGACACGCAGCAGTTGGCCGGCGGCTATCTGCTCACGGCAGACAACCAGATTGACACCACCACGGGAACCGACAAGCTGAAGGCTGTATTCGACAACCGCGACCAGTCGCTCTTCCCCAATCAGTTCGTCAACGTTCACCTCGTGATGGAAAACCGGCCAAATGCGCTGGTGGTCCCGTCGGCAGCCATCCAGTCCGGCAACCAGGGTTCGTATGTGTGGGTGGTAGATACCAACGCCACCAACCAAACGTCGACCGCCCGAATTCAGCTCGTAAAGATCGCTCTGGCCGAGGGACAAGTGACCATTCTGGATAGCGGCCTGCAAGCGGGCCAGAACGTGGTGGTGGACGGCGCCGACCGTTTGCGCCCCGGGCAAATTGTGACCGCGAGCCTGGCTAGCCAGCGCGGTGCGAAATCGGCAGGACTGGGCAAAGACACAGCGAGCGCAAACTCCGGCAGCAACAATAAGGGGAATCAGCAGTGAGCCCGTCCCGGCCATTTATTCTTCGTCCGGTAGCGACCTCGCTACTGATGTTCGCTATTTTGCTGGCGGGTGCCGTTGGCTACCTGCAGTTGCCGGTCTCAGCACTGCCCGAAGTGGATTATCCGATAATCCAGGTGCTCACCTTCTATCCCGGCGGCGGGCCAGAGGTGATGGCCTCGTCGGTCACTGCGCCTCTGGAGCGGCAGTTCGGCGAGATGCCAGGGCTGAAGCAGATGACCTCGGTCAGCTCAGGCGGCGGCTCGGTAATTACCCTCGAATTCAACCTTGACGAAAATATTGATGTGGCCGAGCAGGAGGTGCAGGCGGCCATCAACGCGGCCAATAGTTTCTTGCCCGTCGATCTACCCAATCCGCCTATTTACAGCAAGGTCAACCCCGCCGATGCGCCCATCATGACGCTGGCGCTTTATTCCGACTCGCTGCCTCTGGACAAGATTGAAGACGCTGCGGACACCAACCTGGCGCAGAAAATCTCCCAGGTCACAGGCGTGGGACTGGTTTCGATTGCCGGCGGACAGAAGCCGTCCGTGCGCATTCAGGCCAACCCGGCTCAATTGGCGGCATACAACCTGAGCCTCGAAGATCTGCGCACCGCATTGGCGGCGGCCAATGTTGACCAGGCCAAGGGCACGCTCAACGGCGCGCGTCAGTCCTACACCATCGGCGCCAACGATCAGTTGATTTCCAGCGGCGATTACAAGCCGGTGATTGTGGCCTATCGCAACGGCGCTGCCGTCCGCGCGTCGGACGTGGCCACCATCGTCGATGCCGCAGAAAACTCCCAGCAGGCAGCCTGGATGGACCGCCAGCCCGCGGTCATCGTCAACATCCAGCGCCAGCCCGGCGCGAACATCATCGCTGTGGTGGACCGCATCAAGTTGCTCCTGCCGCAGTTGCAGACCAGCTTGCCGGCCTCTGTGCAGGTGCGCGTGCTCACCGACCGCACCAACACCATTCGCGCCTCTGTCAGGGACGTGGAATTTGAGTTGATGCTCACCATCGCGCTGGTGGTGATGGTCATTTTTCTCTTCCTGCGCAATCTGGCGGCTACCATCATTCCATCCGTTGCGGTGCCGTTGTCGATTGTGGGCACCTTCGGCGTGATGTACCTGCTGGGCTACTCGCTCAACAATCTGACATTAATGGCGCTCACCATATCCACCGGCTTTGTGGTGGACGACGCCATTGTGATGATCGAGAACATCTCGCGCTTTATTGAAGAAGGCTTGAGCCCGATGAAGGCGGCGCTCAAAGGCAGCGAGCAGATCGGCTTCACCATCATGTCGCTGACTGTATCGCTCATCGCGGTGCTGATTCCGCTTCTCTTCATGAGCGACGTTGTAGGCCGGCTTTTCCGCGAGTTCGCCATCACCCTGGCGGTCACCATCCTGGTCTCCGCGGTGGTTTCGCTGACGCTGACGCCCATGATGTGTTCGCGCATTTTGCAGGACAAGTCGGTTGCTAAACAAACGCGATTTTATTATTGGTCTGAGAAGGTCTTCAACTCCATCATCGCGCGGTACGGGCGGAGCTTGCAGTTTGTTTTGCGCCATCGCTTCGCCACGTTGATGGTTACTATCTCAACATTTGTGGCCACCGTTTTGCTCTTCCTCGTGGTTCCCAAGGGGTTTTTCCCGGTGCAGGATACGGGCGTGATTCTGGGCATCAGCGAGGCGCCTCAAACAGTCAGCTTTACCTCGATGGCCGAGCGCCAGCAGAAGCTCGTAGACATTCTGCTCAAGGATCCCGCCGTCGATAACATCTCTTCATTCATCGGCGTGGACGGAACCAACACTACGCTTAACTCTGGCCGCATTCAGATCAACCTGAAACCTCTCGATGTGCGCAAGATCTCCGCCACGGAAGTTATCCGGCGGCTTCAGCCCAAGCTTGAAGGCACAGAAGGCATTCAGTTGTTTCTGCAGCCTCTGCAGGACCTCACGGTGGAAGACCGCGTGAGCCGGACAGAATTCCAGTACTCTCTGGAAGATCCCGATCCTGTCGAGCTGGCCAAATATACCCGGATGATGGTCAGCGAACTGGGCAAGGAGAATGTGGTTACCGATGTGGCCAGCGACCTGCAGGATCAGGGGCTGGGAGCGCAGTTGGTAATCGATCGCGACACCGCGGCCCGGCTGGGCATCGCCATGGCCGATGTGGACAACACTCTCTACGACGCCTTCGGACAGCGCCAGGTTTCCACCATCTTCACACAGCTCAACCAGTATCACGTGGTGATGGAGGTGGGACAGAACTTCCAGACTGATCCCGCGACGTTGAACAATCTCTATGTCAAATCGGGCAACGGCACGCAGGTTCCGCTCAGCATGGTGGCTCACTGGGAGCAATCGAATGCTCAACTCTCCATCGGCCACCAGGGCCAGTTCCCGTCTACCGTAATCAGCTTCAACCTGGCGCCGGGCAAGGCGCTGGGCGATGCAGTCACCGCGGTGAATCGCATCGAACAGCGCATCCAGATGCCGGCAGCCATCAATGCCAGTTTTCAAGGTACGGCCGCAGCCTTTCAGACTTCGCTCTCCAACGAACCGCTGCTGATTCTGGCCGCGCTGATCACTGTTTACATCGTGCTGGGCGTGCTCTACGAGAGCTACATTCACCCCATCACCATCATCTCGTCGCTGCCTTCGGCCGGCGTGGGCGCTCTGCTTGCTCTGCTCATTACGCACACCGAGTTCAGTGTGATTGCGCTGATCGGCATCATCCTGCTGATAGGCATTGTGCAGAAGAACGCCATTATGATGATCGACTTCGCATTGCAGGCGGAACGTCAGGAGGGAAAGACCGCCGACGAGGCCATCTTCCAGGCCTGCCAGTTGCGCTTCAGGCCCATCATCATGACCACCATGGCCGCCATGCTTGGCGGATTGCCGCTGGCCCTGGGCGGCGGCGTGGGAGCCGAATTGCGCATGCCGCTGGGCGTCACCATCGTCGGCGGTTTGATTCTGTCGCAGTTGCTCACGCTCTACACCGTGCCGGTCACCTATCTCTACTTTGACAAGCTGGCCCAGTACATGAAGCCACGCGAGGTTCACATCAGACCTGAGCAGCAACCGGTAAGTGCGGACTGACGGAGGGACGTTTACGAGCAGGAAGAACGCAACCGTACTTGTTGCATGAGTCAAAAACAGGTTTGTATCAGGGCATGGCTTCAGCCGTGCCGCGCAGGCTGCAAGAAGGAGTTGGGCTTTAGCCCCTGCTATGACAATACCCGTTCGCAACGCTAGCTCGGGGAACACGCTCAGTTCGTCGCGCATTTTCTTTGCGACCACCAAAGCCAGCATGGGGCGACGCCTCTTCCAGTCCGAACGCAATGCCATGCTTCTGGTCGACGTGTTGCGATCCTATGTGGCGGCGCGGAAATTTCTTCTCCACGATTTCGTGATCATGCCGGATCACTTGCATCTGCTCATGACAGTTCACGGGGATATGACCATTGAAAAAGCGATGCAACTCATTAAGGGCAGGTTCTCCTATCTTCTGAAGCGGGAGTTCCAGTACGTGGGAGAGGTCTGGCAGCGCGGATTTTCTGAGACGCGGGCAGATAACGAGGAAAGCCTCTTTCGCTATAGGGAATATATTGCCCAGAACCCGGTGAAGGCGGGACTGGTTGAGTCTTCTGGGCAATATCCTTATTGCTACAGCTATTTGGCAAAGAGGAAAGTGAGCAGGGGCTGAAGCCCAAACTCGTTTTTGGCCATTTCGGCACGACTGAAGTCGTGCCCTGATACAAAGCGGCTGAAGCAATGCTTCGTGATTCAAGACGGCTGAAACAATGCTCTATTAATCGGGCACCTCAGATTGAGATTTTGAGATTTAAGGACCCTAAAACTTTCATCAGTCTCTAGCTTTTCGCTAGAGGCTCGGGGCTAAAGGCTGAGAAATGCATCTTTCCGCACCATTTATCAAGCGCCCGGTGGCCACCTCGCTGCTTTCGCTGGCCCTGCTGCTGGCTGGTTCTATAGCTTATTCGGTTTTGCCCGTGGCCTCGCTGCCCGACGTTGATTTCCCGGTCATCGGCATCAGCGCGGGGTTGCCGGGCGCCAGTCCGGAGACCATGGCCTCGTCGGTGGCTACGCCGCTTGAGCGCCAGTTCGGACGCATCGCCGGCGTGAATCAGATGACCTCGACGAGTTCGCTGGGCGCGGCCTCCGTCGTTCTGCAGTTCGACATCAATCGCAACATCGACGCCGCCGCCCGCGACGTACAGGCCAGCATCAATGCGGCGCGCAGCCAGTTGCCGTCCTATCTGCCGCAGAATCCAGGCTATCGCAAGGCCAATCCCGCGGATTCACCCATCCTGATTTTGACCCTGACTTCGGACGTGGTGCCCAAGCCGCAGATCTACGACATGGCCGACTCCATCCTGTCGCAGAAGATCTCGCAAATCAATGGCGTGGGCCAGGTCTTTGTCGGCGGCAGCTCCAGCCCGGCGGTGCGCGTCGAGTTGAATCCCATGGAGCTGGGAAACAACGGCATCGGTCTGGAGGCTGTGCGCACGGCTTTGGCCAACGCCAACGCCAACCGGCCCAAGGGCGCCTTCCAGGACGCTGACCATCGCTGGCAGATCAGCGACAACGACCAGATTTTCAAGGCCAGCGACTACGCGCCCATCATCGCCGGCTATAACCAGCAGACCGGCGCTCCGGTGCGCATCTCCGATCTGGGCACGGTTGACGACAGCATCGCCGACATCCACACCGCCGGCGTCTCAGGCATCAAAGAGGACAACGGAGCGCCCACGCAAGTCAAAAGCGCGGTGCTGATCGTCATCTTCAAGGTTCCCGGCGCGAACGTGATTTCGACCGTAGACAATGTGATGGCCGAGATGCCGCGCCTACAGGCCGCTATCCCGCCCACCATCAAGATCGATGTGGCCGTGGATCGCACCATCACTATTCGCTCCAGCGTGCGAGACGTGGAAATTTCTCTCATGATCAGCGTATTGCTGGTGGTGCTGGTGGTTTTCCTTTTCCTGCGCGAGGTGTGGGCCACCATCATTCCGTCCGTGGCCGTGCCGCTCTCGCTGGTGGGCACATTCGGGGTGATGTACCTGCTCGGCTACACCATCGACAACCTCTCGCTGATGGCGCTCACCATCGCTACAGGATTCGTGGTGGATGACGCAATCGTTGTGATCGAAAACATCACACGCTATCTCGAGATGGGAGACTCACCCTTCGACGCGGCTATGAAGGGCTCAAAGGAAATCGGATTCACCGTGCTCTCCATGAGCACGTCGCTGATCGCCGTTTTCATCCCCATTCTGTTGATGGGCGGCATCGTGGGAAAGCTATTCCGCGAGTTTGCCGTCACGCTCTCGGTGGCCATTGCGGTCTCGCTGCTGGTCTCGTTAACCGCCACCCCGATGCTCTGCGCGCATTTTCTCAAGTCGAAGGATGACAGCCGCCACGGGCGCATATATCGCGCCAGCGAGCGCGCCTTTCAGTGGCTTCACAATGAGTACGCCGCCGGCTTGCGCTGGGTTTTGCGCCATCAGGCTCTGATGCTGTGCGTGCTCATCGGCACCTTTGCTCTCAATATCTACCTTTACATCATTGTTCCCAAAGGATTTTTTCCGCAGCAGGATACGGGCCGACTGGGCGGCCAGACCATGGCAGCGCAGGACATCAGCTTCCCCGCCATGCGCGACAAACAGCGACGACTGGCGCAGATGACGCTGGATGATCCTGCAGTTCGCTCGGTGACGGCTTTTGCGGGTGGAGGGCGCAACAGCAACAACGTGGGCTTCATGTTCGTGGGCCTTAAGCCACTGAGCGACCGCCCTGGGCACGTCTCTGCAACCCAGGTTGTTAATCGCCTGCGCGACAGGTTGAGCAGCGTTCCCGGCGCCGTGCTTTATCTTCAAGCGTTTCAGGATATCCAGGTGGGCGGCCGCGGCAGCGCCGCGCAATACCAGTACACACTCTCAGACGAGAATCTTGAGGAGTTGAACTCCTGGGCTCCGCGGCTGGAAGCTCGCGCCAAAACCATGCCCGAGCTGCGCGACGTCTCTACCGATCAGCAGAATCAGGGCCTGGCCGCCAACCTGGTCATTGATCGCGACGCCGCATCGCGTCTGGGCATCACAGCCAGCACCATCGACAGCGTGCTCTACGACGCCTTTGGCCAGCGCGAAGTTTCCACGATGTACACCGCGCTCAACCAATACTTCGTGGTGATGGAAGTCGATCCCAAATACCAGCTCAGTCCGGACGCGCTGAACGGCATTTTTATCAAAGCCAGCAATGTAGTTGGCGCCACTACAGCCATGCCGGCCACTATCAAGGCCACAGCAGCGGCTGCCAGTCCCACCGCCGCTCCCGTTACAGCGGCGCCGCCTGCCGCGCCCATGACGCTCACCGCGGTTACGCTTCCCACGATGGCCTCCCTGGTTACAGGGAACACCACGATTCCGCCTCTCACCACGCCCGTAGCATCGACCGTATCCGCGCCTGCGTCTACCGCCATCGTCTCCGCCGTCACTTCGCCAACAGCCGCGGCGGCAGGCGCTGCTCCGGCGGCTGCCGCTGCAACCTCATCAACGAGTGGCGCGATGGTGCCGCTCTCCACCATCGCTCACTATGAACAGCAGCGGACTTCGCTGGCGGTCAATCATCAAGGCCAGTATCCGGCCGTAACGCTCACCTTCAACCTGGCGCCAAACGTGGCTCTGGGCGATGCAGTGACCGCTCTTGAAAAAGTCCAGCGCGAGATGGGCATGCCCTCTGCTATTCACGCCACCTTCCAGGGAACAGCGCAGGCCTTTCAGGATTCGCTGAAGAATGAGAAATGGCTGATCCTCGCAGCGCTGGTCGCGGTCTACATTGTGCTCGGCATTCTTTACGAGAGCCTGATCCATCCGCTCACGATCCTCTCCACGCTGCCTCCAGCCGGCGTGGGCGCTATTCTTGCGCTGCTGCTCACCGGAACCGACCTGAGCATCATCGCGCTCATCGGCATCATCCTGCTAATAGGCATCGTGAAAAAGAACGCGATTATGATGATCGACTTTGCCCTGCAGGCCGAGCGCGACCAGGGATTGCCGCCGGTCGAGGCTATCTATCAGGCCTGTTTGCTGCGTTTCCGCCCGATTATGATGACGACGATGGCGGCGCTATTCGGCGGGTTGCCGCTGGCCATCGGCATGGGCGTGGGCTCAGAGCTGCGCAAGCCTCTGGGCATCACCATCGTCGGCGGACTTATTGTCTCGCAGATGTTGACGCTCTTCACCACTCCGGTTGTCTACCTCTTCTTCGACCGCCTGCAATGGCGCGTGATGAAGCTGCGCCGCATCGGCGTCGAGATGGAAGAGGCGCCGGGAGACTAAAGGCAGCTACTAGCTTCTAGCCTCCAGCTTCCAGCTATTTATGTGGGTTTGGAAGTTACACGGTACAATCAGGCAAAGAAAGGCAAGCCCATGTCAAGGAAAGAGGCCGTTCTACTGGTCAGTCGCGCATTGGCGTTTATTCAATTGATTTCCGCATTCCTTGAAATCACGACATTGCCAGGCCGGCTCGTGTCAGTCCATCACTACACGAGCCGAATCAAGGCATCAGCCGCTCTGCCATCGGACTATTACTTTCGAAGCTACGATCAGGTAGGAATTGCATTCATGTTCGCAAGGGTCGCGGGGTTGTTACTGTTCGCACTCGTCTTCTGGAACTGCGGGCCCTGGATTGAACGGATGCTCCTGCCAAAACGTGACGAGAAGGAGCAGGCATCCGAGCCGGTCCCGGCTAGCAGCTAGAAGCTATTGGCTGTAGCGCCTAGGCCCGCTCGATCAGCCTTACCGGATAATAGCTATTGCTCGTGTATTGCCTCACCATGCGGTTGGTGTTGAAGTAGGAGCCGTTGAAGGCCAGCGTGGTGCGCATCAGGCGCGCCCACTTTTCCGGCGAATCGCGATAGAGCGGAACCACGGCTTTCTCCAGCTTCTTGTAGAGCGAGTCGGCCTCGGCAGCATCGTCGGCGCCGTCTTCAATGGCCCAACCGGTGAAGCCCTCGATGCAGCCCTCAATCCACCACCCATCCAGAATCGACAGGCTGGGCACGCCGTTCAGCGC
>JBAPYY010000344.1:0-5839 GCA_049284975.1 Occallatibacter sp. | reverse complement strand
GGATGCAGGCTGGCATCAGGAGTGCGCGGCATGTGTTCGAACAGGACCGGCACGGCCTCGATGGGGTCACTTTGGGCACTATGCCGATGATAAGCCATGGCCCGGAGAAAGCCCCGCGGCGAACGTGCGCTGATATTCTAGGAGTTGCTCTCCTATTACCCCGATTGATCGCTTCATGAACTCTAAATTTATCCGCAATTTCGCCATCATCGCCCACATCGACCACGGCAAGTCGACGCTGAGCGACCGTTTGCTGGAGTTAACCGGCTCAGTGACAGGGCGCGAGATGCAGGCGCAGATTCTGGACGATATGGATCTGGAGCGAGAGCGCGGCATCACCATCAAGGCTCACGCCGTGCGCATGATGTACAAGGCGCACGACGGCAACACCTACCAGTTGAACCTGATCGACACGCCGGGGCATGTGGACTTCAGTTACGAAGTCTCGCGGTCGCTGGCTTCATGCGAGGGCGCGCTGCTGGTTGTGGACGCCTCGCAGGGCGTGGAAGCGCAAACTCTTGCAAATGCTTATCTGGCCATCAATCACGGATTGGAAATCATTCCGGTCATCAACAAGATTGATCTGCCATCGGCGGACATCCTGCGCACGCAGGAAGCTATCGAAAAAGCTGTGGGACTGGATGCGACCGATGCCATCGCGGTAAGCGCCAAGACCGGCCAAGGCGTTGCCGACGTGCTGGAAGCGATTGTCCATCGGTTGCCGCCGCCCACGGGCGACCCTGATGCGCCGCTGCAGGCGCTGATATTCGACTCGTGGTTTGACGCGTACCGCGGTGTTATCGTGCTGGTGCGCGTGATGCAAGGGACGATGCGCAAGGGACAGCGCATTCGTCTGATGTCGAATGGAAAGGCTTTTGAAGTTGAATCAATGGGCGTGCTGATGCCCAAGCCGGTGGAGATTGGCGAACTAAAGGCCGGCGAGGTGGGATTTTTTGCCGCGACCATCAAGACAGTCAGCGACACCAAAATCGGCGACACAGTTACCGACGACACCAGACCCGCCACGGCGCAGTTGCCCGGCTTTGAAGACATCAAGCCGATGGTCTTTGCCGGCCTTTATACAGTGGACTCGCATGAGCACACGCTGCTGCGCGATGCTCTGGAAAAACTGCGGCTGAACGACTCATCGTTTTTCTTTGAGCCGGAAAGCTCGGTCGCGCTGGGATTTGGCTTCCGCTGCGGTTTTCTCGGGTTGCTGCACATGGAGATCATTCAGGAGCGGCTGGAACGCGAGTATGAACTGGACCTGATCACCACCGCTCCAGGAGTGCGCTACCACATCACGCTGACCGACGGCAGCGTCATGGAGGTGGACAATCCCTCGCGCTGGCCGGACCCCACCAACATTGAATCGATTCGTGAGCCTGTAATCACGGCGAAAATTCTCACGAATGAAGAATATGTCGGCGGCATTTTCAAGCTGGTGGAGGAGAAGCGCGGCAAGCAGTTGAACTTCGAGTACGTTACAGGCACGCGCGTGCTGCTGACTTACGAGCTGCCGCTCAACGAAATTGTTCTGGACTTCTACGACCGGCTCAAATCGATCTCCCGCGGCTATGCTTCGCTGGACTATCAATTGGCGGGCGAGTGGGAGTCGCCCATGGTGAAGCTGGATATCCTGGTCTCTGGCGAGCCGGTGGACGCCCTCTCCATCATCGTCCACAAGGACCTTGCCTACGAACGCGGCCGGGCACTGGTGTCGAAGATGCGCGAATTGATTCCCAGGCAACAGTTTGAGGTTGCCATTCAAGCCGCCATAGGCGCCAAGATCATCTCCCGTGAGACGGTTAGCCCACTGCGCAAGAACGTGATCGCCAAGTGCTACGGCGGAGACATCAGCCGCAAGCGCAAGTTATTGGAAAAACAGAAGGAAGGCAAGAAACGGATGAAACGGATCGGCAAAGTGGACATCCCGCAGGAAGCCTTCCTGGCGGTGCTTCGGATCGGTGAAGATGCGCAAAAGTGAGCGCAAATTTGTGATCCAATTCACATTTCATTCATCGGGCTTTGTGGATAACCCAGGGAAACCCGCGCGAAGACTGCATTCACAGCCAACTGCCCAAGAAATTATGCACCCTCTTGATAATGATTGATAAATAAGGAGTTGTCTTGCATAACAGAAACCAACTGCCCTTGGCAAGAGGAGAATTCTGAATTTTAACGCAGGATTCTCGGAAGTAATCCACAGAATTTTCCACAGTAAAGCGCGTGGACTTGCAAAAGATTACGTGGACTTGTGAAAGGGCGTTCCGGCGCGCTGGAGCGTAAAAAGCAAAAGCCCCGCATTGCGGGGCTTTTGCGATTGCCTTAGTTCAGCGAAAGCCTTAGCGTCCGACGGGCGGCTTGGCGGCCGGCCTTGCGGGCTCTGGAGCCCCGGGCGGAGGAGCAGGGACGCCGGACTTCAGATTGTAGGCGTCAATAATCTGCTTGGTGATGTTGGTGGATTCGCTGGCATAGAGCACGGGATTCTGTTGTTGCGCAACGTCCAGGACCAGGGTGTAACCATGCTGCTGCGAGTAGCCGGCAAGCACGTCATAAACCTTGGATGCGAGGCCGTTGTACAGCTCTTGCATCTCCGCCTGGAAGTCGTTTTGCGCGTCTTCTGCGTCGCGCTGCAACTGCTTCTTCTTGTCGTCGATCGCCTTGGCGCGGGACTGCTGTTCGGCGGGGCTCAGATTGTTGCCCTGGGCCTGGAGCTGCTTGGTCAGGTTATCGACCTCGTCGTTGAGGGCCTTGAGCTGCTGGCGCTTGGGATCGTATTTCTTCTGCAGGTCGGCGAAGTTGCGCTGGCCTTCATTGGTTTGGGCCACGGCCACCTGGAAGGCGATGACGGCGATTTTGGCAGGACCGGCAGGCGCGGCGGCAGCGGGAGCAGCGGTTGTTTGGGCGGCGGCGCTCAGGACAAAGCCAGAGGCCAGTGTAGCGATGAGTGCAAGCGAGCGCTTCATGCGAGTGTAAAGCTCCTTCGGAATTCCTGTGGGCCTGTCAGCGTTTCAGCGCGGACACGAGCCTGTGCCTCCTGAGAAACCTCACGGCCTCTTTTCAACCACCCCAGCGATGAAGACCTATCGCCTGGGACCCCGGTAGAGGGTCTGCGCCGGAAGGAGCAGAGGCCGGAAAAGACGCGAACGGAGACGTCAACAGGAACTAGATGAATTATAGGAGGGCCAGCTAGGAGCGTCAAACAAAGAAAAAGTGAATTTCCTGCCGTTGTGCCAGATCTTGCGCTATCGCGGCAAACAAAAGGGCCACTCGTGGAGAGCGGCCCTTTTGCCTGCTGGTTGACCCCGGTCTCTAGAAGGTGGTGGAGACTGTCAGGCGGAATGTCTTGCGTGGTTCGCGGAAAGAGTCCTGTGCGCCGTAGCCTTCGATGGCCTCGTTGTAGGTGTAATCGCCCGCGCCGCCCGAAGGGAACATGCCGCGAGTGATGATTTGCGCATTGCAGCTTTGAACATTCTTTCCAGTTCCCAGGTTGCAGTACGGCTTCTCATAAAGGCGCAGCGGGTTGTACGCGAAGTAGAGACGGAAGGGGGCGTTGATGACCGGCATGATGACGGACAACTCTGCGCCGGTGGACATGCGGGGAACAAAGTTGGTTCCTGCAATGGGGTGGATATTCCTCTGGAAGTCGACCTGCGAACCTGAAACAGCGATTTCGCAGGCGCCGCCAGGATCGAACCCAGTGCAACCAAAGCCGCCGGAGATCAACGAGTCAAATCCCTCAGGACTCTGCTTCAACTGCCCCTTGTTAAGAGCGGTGTCGATGCCAAAGTCGTCGAAGAACGAAAAGGTCACCGGCCCGGCGATGGGAATGCGGTACTCGGCATTGGTGGTGAGGTTGGTATCGCCGCCGATGGAGGCTATGCCATAGACCGGAACCGGAATCTTCTCGCATAAGCCCAACTGCGGTTGGCTTGGAACCTGCGGAACGCAACTGCCGTCAGGATTGGTCAATTGGATTTGGGTGCGAGTAGGAACGTAGCCGTAGGGCGTGGTGCTGCGGACGTCGAATCCGCGCAAGTCACCCTCGCCGCCGGAGTAGAAGCGGTTGTTGGGCGGAGCGACGGCGCCGCCGTATCCCTGCACATAGCCTAACTGTGCGCGAAGGCCGAGCACGTTGCGCCCGGTGGGCGAGGGCGTCAGGTAGTGCATCGACCGAAACTGCTTGTACGCCACCAGGGGCGCGATATAGCGAACGTTGCCCCAAATGCCGGAGGTCTGCAACACTGCCGTGTATTCCTTGCCTGTGCGCGGGCGCATGGGATTGTTGACGGTGTTGTAGATGTAGCTGAAGGAGGCGTAGCTGTTGACGATGCCGGCCAGCGCGTTGGAGCCCTGAATGCCGGAGCGGAAGCTGATGGTCTGGAAATAGGTCTGCGAAGCGGTCGAAAACGCTGTAATCGTCGATTTGCTCAGCGAATAGGTGAACCCAACGCGTTGGAAGGCGTGGCGCTTGAGCGGGTAGCTGACGGAGAAGTTCATGCCGGTAGAGGCTTGGTTGTAGTTCTGCGTCAGGGACGACTGCGCGGCGGTCAGGTTGACCGACTGGCCGGTGGTGGCCTGATAGTTCTTGGCTGCGTTGAAATCCTGCTTGTTGTTGAAGATCTGGAAGCCAAGGTTGAGCGGGCGATTGCGCACGTACGGCTGAGAAAAGCCGAACATGAAAGTCCGGGCGACGTTGCCCAGGTTGCCCTGCAGGCTGAGGGTTTCACCCAGGCCAAGAAAATTGTTGGTCTGGTAGTTGACGCCGAGGAAAGCGCCGGACAAGCCGCTCAAGCCGCCGTTCAGGCCGATGGAGTTCTTACCCTTCTCCTTCACCTTGAGCAGCAGGTCCACGGTTCCGGCTTCCGCATCCTGGTGGGCTTCCGAGTCCTGATCGACCTTGAGGGGTTCAAAGTATTCAAGCTGGTTGAGCCGCAACAGGCTGTACTCCCAAAGCTGAGAGTTGTAGACCTGGCCTTCTTCCAGCATCAGTTCGCGGCGGATGACCTTGTCGCGGGTGATGCGGTTGCCCTGGAACTCGATGCGCGAGACGTAGAAGGGCTTTCCTTCGTCGATGTCGATATTGAGCGAAACAGTTTTCTTCTGATCGTCAAAGCTGGGCTTGGGAATGGCGCCGAAGTTGATGTAGCCCAACTGTCCGTAAGCCTTTTTCAGGTTCTCGAGGCCCTTGCCGACCAAGGTGGCGTTGAACCACTCGCCGTCTTTCACGGCAAAGGTGGCGCGCAAAGCCTTGACGTTCTTAACCGCCTTGTTGCCGGTGAAGGTGATGGTGCCGAGCCGATAGCGCGCGCCTTCTTCAATGGGCATGAGAATGTCAATGCGCTTGCCCTTGTTGGGACGGAAGGTGAACCAGTTCAATCCGCCCTGGTCGCGAATGTGCGTTTTGGGCTCTTCGATGGCGGCGTTGTAGTAGCCCTTGTCGCGGTAGGCCTGGCGCACGCGCTCGGTGTCTTCCTCGAGTTTGGAGGCGTCAAAGGTCTGAGAAAAGAGATTCTCGAAGATGATCGAATAAGGAATGCCGATAGGCTTCAGATTCTTCATCGAGCGGCGCAGCGGCAGTGAGCTGATGTGCTGATTGCCGGTGAACTTGATCACGCCCACTTTCACAGTGGGGCCTTCCTTGATGTTGAAATTCACCTGCACCGAGGCTGGCGGAATGGTTTTGACCTCGGTCTTGATGGTGGCAAACTGGTGGCCGTGTTCGGAGAGAATGTCCTTGAGGACGGTCTCAGCGCGCTTGATCTTTGTCGGGTCGTACTGGCTCTCAACGGTGAGGCCGACTTTTTCCTTCTTGAAACGGTCGAGTACATCGGAC
>JBAPYY010000343.1:0-3505 GCA_049284975.1 Occallatibacter sp. | reverse complement strand
GTTGTTATCGCCGATAACGATCAGGATCGTTCGGCTGAGTCAACAATTGAGTTGGCTCGGTCGGAATTGCAACTGACGATGAAATACTGCGTAGAACCGATTCAAAACATTGCGATGGCCCGCAATCGCGTGGTACAAAACGCCGACGGAGAATATCTTGCATTTATCGACGATGACGAATTCCCAACAAATAGCTGGCTCCTCACCATGTTCAAGACTTGCAACGAAAGAGATGTCGACGGCGTTCTGGGGCCGGTTCTGCGTCATTTCGATGAAACACCTCCAAAGTGGATTGAGAAAAGCCGTGTTTACGTAAGGCGCGTGAATCCGACAGGAACGCCGGTAGAATGGCTAGAAGCGCGCACGGGGAATGTTCTGTTGAAGCGGGAATTAATTGAGTCCGATCCTGCGCCGTTTCGACCTGAATTCCGAGCCGGCGAGGATCAAGACTTCTTTCGACGTAAAATTGCTCTGGGACGGCACTTTATTTGGTGCGCCGAGGCTGAAGTATTTGAAACGGTTCCGCCGGCACGCTGGCAGCGGCAGTATCTTCTTCGTAAGGCGTTGCTGCGAGGGGCCACAGCGGGTTTGCATACCGATGTCGTCGGAGTCGCAAAATCCCTCGTTGCAATTCCTCTTTACTCGCTGGCGCTACCTGTTGCGCTCCTGGTCGGACAGCACGCGTTCATGACTCTTCTCGTGAAGATCTGCGACCATCTGGGAAAGCTCCTCATACTCATCGGGATCAATCCAATTCAAGAAGAGTATATCTTGGATGGGCCTCAAACAAGCACCGAGTAATCCCGCTGTCCAACGTCAATTGGAGCCGCGGGGCAGCCAGCGCACAGAAGCTAATGTGGAGAGGTAGCAGTTGGCAAAGCAGCGACCAAAAGACCGGTCGTGGTGGGAAACCATCCGGGGGTTCGAATCCCTCCCCTCTCCGCCAAATCATCTTAATTGCTTATGATTTTCGTATTGGAATTGCAAAGTGATTGATGTCGCAGGAACAAAACTAGAGGTTCGTGGATCTTTGGTGAGGATCGCGCACCTTGACGGCGAGAAGTTTCTCTTTACTGACGATCCTGGATCGATTATCCAATCGCTTCGAAGTGGGCTGCCCCGCGTGGATTTGTTTACCTTCATGCAGAAGGTCTCGAACCGAACCCCCAAATATAAGTACCCGATGGAGTGGGACAACCTTGCTGTATTACCAATCTCCACATTCGATGATTGGTGGGAAAAGCAGATTGGATTCAAGGCGCGTAACAAAGCCAAACAGGCGGAAAAGAAGGGAGTTGTGGTTAGAGAGGTTCCGTTTAGTGATGAGCTCGTTCGCGGCATTTGGCAGATCTACAACGAGACGCCGATCCGGCAAGGTCGAAGGTTCCCGCACTTTGGAAAGGATATTGATACCGTGCACCGGGAAGAGGCAACCTACCTTGATCGCAGCGTTTTCCTCGGAGCATATCTAGGAGAGCGTCTTGTCGGCTTCGTCAAGCTTCTTTGGGACTTCGACGACTCCCAAGCGGGCCTTTTGAACATTGTTTCGCTAATTGAGCAGCGCGACAAAGCGCCGACTAATGCGCTTGTCGCTCACGCAGTGCGCACTTGTGCCGAGCGCAAAACGCCATACCTGGTCTATTCCAACTTTGCCTATGGGAAGAGAACCAGTGACTCACTTAGTGACTTCAAGGAAAGAAATGCCTTTCAGCGATTTGATGTGCCACGTTACTACGTTCCATTAAGCACAATTGGCGAGGTGGCTTTGAAACTCGGTCTCCACAAGAAGATTTCCGAACACATCCCGGAATGGATGATTCTAAGACTGCGCGAAGTTCGGAAGAATTGGCTTCATCGCCAGATTCAATCGGCGCCGGAAAGCACGTAGCTCATTTTCGCCAGCTTCAAAGTCCGATTAGCTGAACATCCAGAAAGGCCGGGAAATGCCAGGGATTGTCGGTCTCATTACAAAGGTTGGCCGTCAACAAGCGGAGACGCTACTGCGGCGCATGGTGCAGGCGCTCTGTCACGAAGAGTTTTACGAAACGGGCACTTGGACCAATGAGGCTGCCGGCGTCTACGTGGGTTGGATCTCGCGAGAGGGTTCTTTTCCGGGTGGCCGCGCACTCGAAATTGGCTCGGAAGCAAAGGTCCTTTTTCTCTCGGGTGAAGAATTCTCTGCGCCGCGAGGTCCGTTCTATGAGCGCAATGGGCACGGTTCGACTGGCGACCGTGGCTCGTGGCTGGTCGAGCTAACAAAATGCAAGTCATTTCCGGAGAACTTGAATGGAAGGTTTCAGGGTCTCCTCGTCGATGCAGTTGCTGGAACGGCGCAGCTATTCAATGACCGATACGGTCTGCACAGGCCTTACTTCCACGAGGGAGCGGACGCATTCTATTTCGCCGCAGAAGCTAAAGCCATTCTGGCGGTAAGACCCGAGTTGCGCACAATTGATCCGCGCGGACTGGGCGAGTTGGTTTCGAATGGATGTGTCCTCGAAAACCGGACTGTCTTCAAGGGCATTGGCGTGTTACCTTCAGCTTCGGCGTGGACTTTCAGCAAAGGGAAGCTTGATCGGAAAGGAACCTACTTCGAACCGAAGCTTTGGGAAGAGCAGGAGCCGCTTCCGCCCGAGAAGTATTACCAGCAGTTGCGCGAGGTCTTCTCCAGCAATATTCCAAAGTATTTTGGAGGGGAACAACAGGTTGCCGTCTCGCTGACAGGTGGGCTTGACTCGCGGATGATCATGGCATGGTTGCATGCACCCGCGTATTCGATTCAATGCTTCTCGTTTGGCGGCCCAATTCGTGATTGCTTTGACGTGACAATTGCGCAAAGAATCGCAAAGCTATGTGAGCAGCCGCATCGGACAATTCCACTCGGCCGAGAGTTCCTGGAGAAATTCCCGCGCTATTCAGAGCGAACTGTATTCCTGACTGATGGGTGTGTCAATGTGATGCACTCGCCCGACTTGTACATCAACGAGATTACTCGAACGATTGCTCCCGTTCGCATGACGGGGAACTATGGTAGCGAGGTTCTGCGAGGCCACAGAGCCTTCAAACCAGGACGACTTGTACCCGGTCTCTTCAGCTCGGATTTTTCAACCTATATAGATCAAGCGAGACAGACCTACGAAAATCAAACTGTTTCTTCACCGCTCTCATTCGCGGTATTTCGGCAGGCCCCCTGGCATCACTATGGCCTGCTGTCGCTTGAGGAGACGCAGGTGGCTGTGCGCTCGCCTTATATTGATAACAAGTTGGTACAAACGTTGTTTCGCGCCCCGGGGGGCAGTCTGAGCAACAATGACCTTTCACTTCGCTTGATCCACGACGGGAATCCAGTGCTGGCGAGGATTCCAACGGATCGCGGCATTTCGGTGAATTCGGGTCCATGGGGAAAGTTGCGGCACGAGTATCAGGAATTCACGTTCAAAGCGGAGTATGCCTATGACTACGGCATGCCTCAGTGGGTAGCGCGGATTGACCACTCGGTTTCGAG
>JBAPYY010000342.1:0-8256 GCA_049284975.1 Occallatibacter sp. | reverse complement strand
GGTTGGTCCTTTGGCCGGATGGTTTACAGCAGATCAAGCCGGTCGAGTGCCGCAGTCAGTTTGACCCTCGCCAGTGGGAGGACGTAGTTGACCTTCCGTACGCTGCATCCCATGGCTTGCGCGATCTCAATGTCTCGCTCGTGATCGCGGTATCGATGCACCAGTGCAATTTGTTCGTCGTTGGAAAGCTGCGATAAAGCCCGCTCGAAGTCGATAACTCTGACCTGTCTCGCGTCGAATGTGCTTTGGTTTCTCTGCGCCCATCCTGACCGGGCGTAGTTGGTTGTCTTGCCGTGGCGCACGCCTATGCGGAGCGTGGCCCACTGTCTCAGCCTTGCGATTGCAAGGGCTTGATCTGGTTGCATGTGCGTCTTCATTATTCGTCCTCCGGTTCGGGGTCCGGTCCTGTCCACTGTGGTTGGTTGGCAAGGTATTCGGCGTAGCTGAATTCCTGCTTGGGGGTGGTGGGGTGTTTGAGCCAGTTGACAGCGGCGGGCGCTGTCTCTTTTTCGCCCTTGTTGCGGCGTTCGTTGTCGGCGAGTGGGTGGGTCATGGTTTGTTGTCCCTTGTGAACCAGAGTAGGAGTGCAAGCTGGAACGCCATGCAAGCTATTGCCATGCGGTCACTCATCGTTTCTGGCACGCCTTTCGGATGCGGTTCGCAATGGCGCGGGCTTCGTCCTTCATTGCGTCCTCGTCGGTGTAGGTGCACAAATCCCACAACTCGGTTGCCGCGTGGTGCATGACTCTGGCGAGTCGCGCGGCTGCTTCGGGTTGGCGGATGAGCGGGCCTTGCTCTTCGACAATCGCGTCGATGGACAGGACGCAGTGGTTGGAGGGTAGGGGGGTGGTCATGCCTTTTTGCCTTTCCGGTTGAGGACCGAGAGCGCAACCTGAGCCGCGTAAAGGAGTTGGCTTCCGTCCCTGCCGTCGAAGACTTCGAGAGTTATGCCGTGGGCTATGCAGGTAATTGCGCCTCGGATGCCTGGCAGCGTGTCCATCTGTGGCATTGCCAGCTTGTAGGCGACACACGCCATGCGCAGCGCCTTGGGTGCGCTGAGACCTTTCTCCTGTGCGATTGCGTACGCTTGGCTCCATTCTGCCTTGCAGTGTTCAACCGCCTTCGCTGCCCGGGTGGTCCGGTCTCTAGGCGGGTCTGTTGCCGCGTGGATTGTTGCGGCCACGAATCGGGCGTTTCTGAGTATGGGGGTTCTCATGCTTTGCGTTCCTTTCTCCATGCGGGGTTCTTGAGGATTTCAAGTGTCGAGCGTTTCACAGGGCGTAGGTCATGATCGAGATACCAGATTGTTGCGACAAGGCTTCGGTGTCCTAGTAGTGCTTGGACATCGCGAATGTCTCCGGTTTCCTCCAGCATTGCGACCGCTGTTGTGCGCCTGAAGTCGTGTGGCGTGAGTTTGCGCGTGATACCTGCCCGCTCCACCAGCTGGTGGAACGATGTGCCGACAGTCATGTTGTAGCGTTGTAGATCGTCGGCTAGGTACTGGCTTCCGCGCTGGCCTTCGTGCAACTGCCTGATGAATGGCTGGCTGCTGTCGGGGTTGCACTGGCCGATCAGTTCTCTGATTTCCGCCGTGACCGGCAGGGTCTGCCGTGCGCCTTTTTTCGTGAGGAATCGCAACTCGCCTTTTCGCTGGTCGTAGTGTTCCGGCGCGAGTTTCACGGCTGTCCCGCTCCTGATGGCAAGGTCACTGCATAGCAGCAGGAACAGCCGTAGGTGTGGCGGCGCGATGGCGAGGATTGCTTGCTTCTCTTCTTCTGTGGCTGTGACGTTGCGCGGGCGCAGCCCCGCGTGCTTTGTCAGCAGGTGCGCGAGTGCTGGTGCGCCGTGTTCCTCGTGGAGGATTTTCAGCAGGTGCGCCGCTGCCGACGAAGTATTGTGTCTGGTTGCATGGGAATAACCCGGCCAGCAAATTGCCGCGTCGATGTCGTGGACATGTGCGGCGTGGAGTTCTTCGGGTCTGATGCTGCCCGCCGCTGCGATGATTGCGCGGGCCGCTCTGATGTCGTGCGAGTTGGTGTTGCCCGGTTTGCGCGTCCCAACTCTGGCGAGGATAACTTGCGCAACTGTGGCCTCGCCTTCGTTTTTGGGTTGCTTGCCCTCATGCTGGTTTCGTAGGCGAGTGCAGCTTTTGCTGTCGAGAACGACTTCCGATGTCGCTCTCCGTTGCCGTCTCGCCAGTCTGCGAAGAACTTGTATCCCTTGATGTACATGGTCCCTTTCCGTTCGTGGCACCTGTTGGACACCTTGAAGATTTCCCTTTAGTCAATGTCCATGCTGGCCCGGTGAACTGAGGGACACTATATAGGTGTTATTAACCACCTTGGGGCGAGCCGTGGCTTGGAACCGGCAGCGGATTCATCCCTGGGCGCTGCGAATTCAGCCGGAACGTGCCGGTGAATGGCCTGCAAATCCGTCTGCGGCTTGGCTCGGTCAAAATTCGCCGCGAAAACCTGCAAAATGCTCTACGATAAAGGCCAACGGAGGCCGTAAAGCGAATGGGTAGAATCATTCTTGGAATTCTCCTGGGCATCGTGCTGGTGCCGATTGCCGTCCTGGGATGGCTGAAATTTGGAAATGTACCGGTTGCTGTGGCCGACCCGCCTTTGCCTCAGGAGCGCCTGCTGACCGGTATGCCGCTCGATGCGCGCATCGATCGCGAACTGGTGAAGACTCCGCCCATCCAGGCCGACGAAGACAATCTCGTGGCAGGCGCCGAGGTCTATGCCGACCAGTGCGCTCAATGCCACGGTTTTCATGGCAGGCCGTCAGGATTGGGCCGGCACATGTTTCCCGCCGCGCCCCCGCTGTGGGAGAGTCACCACCATAGCGCTGTGATTGGGGTGAGCGACGACCCGCCAGGAGAGACCTACTGGAAAGTGGCCAACGGCATCCGGCTTTCGGGTATGCCAGCCTTCAAAGGCGTGCTCACCGAAAACGAGATGTGGCAGGTAAGCCTGCTTCTCGCCAACGCCGACAAGCCGCTGCCTCCGGCCGCTCTGGTTATGCTCCACGGCACTCCCCCTGCGCTCGCGCCAACTGCTCCGGAGAAAAAGTAGCAGAGTGAACAAAGCTCCGTGCCCCAACCATCGCGCTTTTTGCGATGGGTGGGAGCCATAGAAAATCAGGGTGCCCCACCCTCGCCGCGTTCTTGTTTTTGCGGCTAGGGTGGGAATCACCTAACCGGAAAGGACTCCAGCCATGCCGATGCTCGACGCACTGCGCAAGGGATTCCAGTTACTCCTTCTGAGCTTCGGCATATCCAGCCCTGCCTCCAGCACGACCAAAAAACCGCGCCCCGCTCCCGCCCCAAAGCCGGACGACAGCAAGTAGATCTTCGGGAACCGCCAGGAACCCATCCTCCCGCACAATTCACAAGATTTTGCGTTGCGTTCGATAGACCGCTCTTGTAGAGTTTTCGAACAGCGGGGCCTCCACTTTCGATGTCGCATAGCCATTCCCCGAAACACGTCCCTCATCCGCCGGCTCTACCCCAGCCTGGCCCGTCCAGAGAGACCGAATTGAACGGCGAGGTGCATTCTGGTAGACAGGACGTCCTGCCTATCGACTGGAACTCAACCGAAACCATTGGAGGAAATTATGAACTTGCAAGCAGCACTCCAGGCCGGCATCCTGTTGCAGTGGGCCTACGATGTTTACAACAATCCCGCCACGCCCAACTACGACGGCATGTCGTATGGCGGCTTCAACGTCCTGCAAACGGTCTACACCAACGACCTGGCAACAGATATTTCGCCGGTAATCGATCCGACGAAGATGGTCTCGATCGGATTCGTGGCGCAATGCGCCGCCTCTCCGGACGAGTATGTGATCGTGATACGTGGTACGGAAGGCATCCTTGAATGGGTCCAGGATGCAAAGTTCCTGCCTAAGCCCTTTTCCGCTGTCCAAGGCGCCGGACTCACCGAGGATGGATTCACCGACATGTACGATTCCTTCCGAGTAAGCCCCAATCCGAATTCAGCGCGTTTGACTCCGGCACTTGTTGGCCTTTTGGGGGCGCCAAATCCAAACACGAAGTTGACCATCTGCGGTCACAGCCTGGGCAGCGCACTGGCTACCTTGCTCGCGCTGGATGTTGTCGTCAACACACCCTACAAGCAGCCATCGCTTATCACCTTTGCCAGCCCCAGAGTCGGCGATCCGCATTTTGCCAACTTCTTCAATGCCGCTGTCCCGGACTGCGACCGCATCGCCAACCAGAAAGATGTGGTCACTCATCTTCCCTTGCCTCCCCTTTACATCCATGTTGGAGACGAGACCGTTTTGAATCCAAAAAACACCGTCGCCGACAACCTGCTTTGCCAGCACCACATGGACACCTATATGTTTCTGCTGGACCCGGCCACATACAAGCTCGACAGCGATTGCGTGCCGCCGAACGCGCCCACTGCACCGCAGAAGATTGGGTAGGGTTCTCCGCTTCCGGTCTGCCGCGCCCAATAAACGGCATTCGATTCCGCGTCGGGCGGGGGAATGACTTATCTCCAGCCGCTCGACGCAAAATCCCCGGTCCACCGGAGGCCGCGAAATCGGCCCCGCCCCTCGGCCTGCAAATTGTTAAAATCAAACTATGCCGCTGACTCGCCAACAGGCTCTCGATTATTTCCACTCCCCCGATCTGATCGGCCTGGGGTTTGAAGCCGATGCTGTGCGCCGCCGCCTCCACCCCGAGGGCGTGGTCACTTACATCATCGATCGCAACATCAACTACACCAACTTCTGCACCGAGTACTGCACCTTCTGCGCCTTCTACCGGCCGCTGACAGGCGCACGTTCGGAAGAGGGCTACATCCTCGACTTCGAGAAGATCTACGAGAAGATCGCCGAGACCCTTGAGATGGGCGGCACCGGCGTGCTCATGCAGGGCGGCATTCATCCCGATTTGAAAATCGACTGGTTCGAGCGGCTCTTCTCGGGCATCAAGCAGCGCTTCCCGCAAATCTGGCTGCACTGCCTCACAGCTTCTGAAGTCCTCGCCATCGCAAAGTATTCTGGTCTCTCCCTGCGCGACACCATCATTCGCCTGCGCGACGCGGGCCTGGATTCCATCCCCGGCGGCGGCGCGGAAATTCTCGACGACGATGTGCGCAAACGCATCGCGCGCCTCAAGTGCAACACCGAAGATTGGGTCAGCGTCCATCGCGCGGCCCATCAGCTCGGCATGAGAACCACAGCGACCATGATGTTCGGCGTGGGCGAAACCTTCGAGCAGCGCATCAACCATTTTGAAGTCGTCCGCCAACTGCAGGAAGAGACCGGCGGATTCACGGCCTTCATCCCCTGGAGCTTCCAGCCCCACAACACGGCTCTCGGGGGACGCGGCTGGGAAGAAGCCACCAGCGTCGAATACCTCAAGGTGTTGGCCATCTCGCGCCTCTATCTCGACAACATCGAAAACGTGCAGGCAAGCTGGGTCACGCAAGGCTTGAAAGTTCTCGAGTTAGGCTTGCATTTCGGCGGCAACGATGTAGGCTCCGTCATGCTCGAAGAAAATGTAGTCCGCGCCGCCGGCACCAGCAACTGCACCACAGAAGAAGAACTCCGCCGCATCATCCGCGACGCCGGCTTCAAGCCCGTCCAGCGCGACACCCTCTACCGCACCATGTTTTTAAATTAAACAAGCTCATTTCTGTTAGCCTGTTTCAATGTTTCTGAATAAAATATTTGAGCATTTCCTGCGGGTAGCTTCCCGAGCCTGGATTGCCTGCGGGATTGCCTGTCTTTTACTGGCACCAGTCTTCGGAATTTACACAGTCACTTTTATCCATCGGGCCGCGACTGCTAGTGGAAGCATCGTTCGCTTAATCGAAGCTACAGGCGAGAACAATGAAACTTTAAATTACGCCCCGGTTTTCGCTTTTACCGCGAGCAACGGCTATAACTACACAGTTACTTCAAGCACCGCTTCGAATCCACCGGAATTCACTGTTGGTCAAGTTGTTCAGGTATTGTACGAAAAAAGCAACCCATCCCACGCAAGACTGGCATCATTTTGGCAACTCTGGTTTTTGCCTGTCTTGCTCTCAGGTCTTGGGACCGTTTTCAGTGGAGCAGGCTATCTTCTCCTTCGCTATGAATGCCGTCGTAAAAGGCGCGCTGCTGCCTTAGCTGCAAGTTTGTAGCTTTTATGCTACAATCATCCCGTGATCGAGTTCGTCTACTACCGCGATGAAAATGGACGTTCTCCCTTCATCGAGTGGCTCGCGGCGCTTCGAGACAAGCTGGCAAAGACCCGGATCGCAACTCGGCTGCGACAGATCGAATCAGGCAACTTCGGCGACTCAAAGCCGGTCGGCGAAGGCGTTTTGGAGTTGCGGATTCACATTGGCGTCGGGTACAGAGTTTATTGCGGGCGTCACGGCCTGAACTGGGTTATTCTTCTCTGCGGAGGAGATAAAGATAGTCAGACAAAAGATATAACTCGAGCCAAGATGCTTTGGACAGAGTGGAAAAGGAGGCAGCCATGAAGAAACTTGTCGGAGTCGGTTCCTATCACGAATGGGAAGTTGAAGAGTTGCGCAAAGACCGGGAGTTTGCCGTTGGGTACCTGAAGGCAGCTCTAGAATCGCTCGATAACCCCGACGAACGCGCAGGCGGATTGATAATGTTGCGCGCAGTCGCCGAGGCCTACGGCGGCCTGGGCGCGGTTGCTGCTCAGGCTGGCATCAGCCGCGAATCGCTCTACCGCGCACTCTCGCCCAAAGGCAATCCGACGCTGAAAACTCTGATCGCCGTTCTCAATACCGTTGGTCTGCGGCTCTCTGTCACGCCCGCGCCGACGATCCGCAAGCGGCGAACGAAGGCTCGCGACAATTCTCTCGCAGCTTGAGTCGGTTCCACGATTGCCTGCCTGACAGCTGCGCTAAAGATCTCGTGCTCGGGCCCTAGGGCTTTCCTTACCCCGCCCTTTTGTGGCACACTTGGACCATGGGAAGCAAAGACAAAGGTAGAAAAGAAGTCAAGAAGGCGCCCAAGCCCAAGCCAAAACCGGAACCCGCGCAGAGACGCGAAAGCTTCACGCCGGCCCCGCCGAAGTAGGACTGAACCGCACGCCTCACTGAGCGTCGCGCAGCCGGCAATGGAGTGTCTTCCTTGCCGAAGGGTTCCTTGCGCCATCGGCCCGTTTAGGGCAACCCGTTCGCCGCTGGCTCTAGCGGCAATTACCCACGCGCAGAAAGGCCCTCCCTTGCGGGAGGGCCTTTCTGCGTGAATCTCTTAACTGCGGCGGCTTACGCCACCACTTCAATGCCCATGGAGCGAGCGGTGCCCTTGATGCTCTTGATGGCCGTCTCAACTGATGCGGCATTCAGATCGGGCATCTTCTGCGTGGCGATCTCGCGCACCTGCTTTTCGGTCACCTTGCCGATTTTTTCCTTATTCGGTGTGCCCGATCCCTTGGCGATTCCAGCCGCCTTCATCAGCAGAACCGCGGCCGGCGGCGTCTTGGTGACAAAGGTGAAGCTGCGGTCGGCATAGACCGAGATGACGACTGGAATTACCAGCCCTTCCAGCTCCTTGTTCTGCGTGCGCGCATTGAACTGCTTGCAGAACTCCATGATGTTGACCTGCGCCTGGCCCAGTGCGGGGCCAACCGGCGGCGCCGGTGTAGCCTTGGCGGCAACAATCTGCAGCTTGACGTAACCCGTAATTTTCTTCGGAGGTGCCATTGTTTCCTTTGGAACCAGCTTCTAGCCCCTAGCTTCTAGCTATTAGCTGGTTATTCCTTCTGCAAATTTTGGTGTTGGCGCTTAAGCGTTTGCTTGAACCAGCGTCCGCTAGGTGGAAACGCTGGCTAGAAGCTAGAAGCTAGTAGCTAGAAGCTGAACCAACTACTCAATCTTTTCTACTTTGCCGAATTCCAGCTCGACCGGGGTGGAGCGTCCGAAGATGGTCACCATGACCTTCAGCGTCTCGCGATCTTCGTTGATCTCATCCACCACGCCGTTAAAATTGGCAAACGGCCCGTCGGTAATCCGGACCTGCTCGTTCTTTTCAAACTTGATTTTGAGCCGCGGCTTGTCCTTTGCGGTCTCGGAGCGGAAGAGAATTCCACTGACTTCTTCCTCGCTCAGCGCCACCGGCTTGTCGCCCGTGCCCAGAAAGCCCGTCACCTTGGGAGTGTCCTTCAACACGTGCCACAAGTCGTTGTCCAGTTCCATCTCGACAAGAACATAACCCGGCAGGAAAACCCGTTCCACTGTGCGCTTCTTGCCG
>JBAPYY010000341.1:0-2703 GCA_049284975.1 Occallatibacter sp. | reverse complement strand
CTCCCAGCATTGCCATCGATCTGCCGCTGAAGGTTCTCATCTGGGAAGATAGCCAGGGAAAAGTCTGGATTTCTTACAACAGCACGTCTTATTTGCAGGAGCGGCATAACGTGCCGGAAGAACTGGTGCGAAATATCGCAGTCGTGGAAACATTGGCGGCAAAGGCGGGCACGTAACTCCGAACTGCCGAGGAGAACCTTCGACCGGGTGTTTGCTTTACACTGGTGGGTTCCATATGGAGCCTTCCTCTATGTCTGCTTCCGCTGCCTCCGTCACTGCTCAACGCCTACCCTCACCTGCCCTGCGCTGCTTTGCATGGGGCGTGCTGGGTTACTTCATCGCAGTCATTCTGTGGGGCACGCTGGTGCGCGCCACCGGCGCAGGAGCCGGCTGCGGCAACCACTGGCCGCTTTGCAACGGCACAGTCCTGCAACACTCGGCCAGCGTGAATACGATGATCGAGTTTACGCATCGGCTCACCAGCGGGCTCTCACTCTTCGCCGTCGTGGGCCTTTTGGCGTGGACATTTGCCGGAACGGCGAGCGGGCATTTGGCGCGCGCGGCCGCTGTGGTGTCGGTTGCGCTCACGCTGGTTGAGGCGATCCTGGGCGCGTTGCTGGTGAAACTGGGGCTGACGGCGCAGAGCCTATCTCCGCTGCGGCCGGCTTACCTTGCGCTGCACCTGACCAACACTCTGCTGCTGCTGGCTGCGCTCACGTTGACCGCGCACCTGCTCAGCCGGAATCGCGGATTTCTGCGCGGCGAGATTCGTCTGGTGGCGCCATTCGGCGCAGTCGCCGCTATTTTTGTGGTGATGATTGTGGGCGTGACGGGCTCGCTGGCCGCGTTGGGTGATACGCTCTTCCCCGCTAGTTCGTTGGGCCAGGCGCTTGCGCAGGATTTCTCCGCGACCAGCGGCTGGCTGGTGCACTGGCGATGGATGCATCCGACGGTCGCTTTCGTGGCCAGTATTTTTCTTATATGGCTGCTGGTGCGCGCGGCTCAACGCAGAACGGTGTGGGATAATCGTGGCCTATGTGCGCTTGTGCTGTTTTTGCTGGCTACTGTTTATGTGTTGGGTTTGATGGACGTGATGCTGCTGGCTCCGTTGTGGGTGCAGGTGGCTCATCTGCTGGGCGCGGATACGCTGTGGGTTGCGCTGGTGGTTCTGACGGCAAGGCTGACGCTGGAACCGATAAAACAGGGATCAGGGAATAGGAAATAGGGAATAGGGAATAGGGACCGTCTCATCAATGCCGTTCAGTCAATGCAAAACGTCCCTCAGGGGCTAAAGCCCACGTATTTATTGGGCGTCTTGCGGCACGGCTGAAGCCGTGCCCTTTCAAATCAACGGATCGATCGCGATGCCACGGCCGTGCCCTTTCAAAGACCGCTGATTTTCGGGCGAATTTCGGGCAAACCAATAATGGAGCAAGCAACAAAAGGGGTCTCACCGTTTGGCGAGACCCCTTTTGCTTTTTCGACTTCAGCCATGAACTGGAAGCTGCAAGCCGGATGTTGTCGTCAGAAGATGATCTTCAGCGACAATTGCACGTTGAACGGCTCACCCGGGCCGATGCCGGGGTTGCCGAGGAACGGCCCGATGGTCGAGCCGATCTCGCCGGCTTCACCGGCGGTGGGCCAGCCCGCGGGCGCCAGGTTGGTGTGATCGAAGATGTTGATCATGTCCGCACGGAATTGCGCATTGACTCTGTTGTAGATGGGGGTGGTCTTCATCACGGCCAAATCCACAGACTCGTAGCCGGGGTTGTAGTTTTGCCCGCGGCGGGTGGGCGAATAGACACAGGTGGGGCCGCCAGAAGAGTCGCAATCCACGAATGCGGTGGAACTGAACCACTGAACCGCCCCATCGACAATGGCATGGGAGACTCCTGCAAATGGATTCGCAACCTGCACCGCGCGATCGGCATTCTCTCCGTTGCCGCTGGGATTTGTTTCCGAAATTACGGTGAAGGGCGTTCCGCCGTGGAAGGAGAAGCCGGAGTTCAGCTCCCAGCCTTTGGCAAGTCGGCTGGGCCCATGGACGTAAGGGACCGTGTAGTCAAGGTAGCCGGTGAGCGTCTGCCGCACATCAAAATCCGAGTTGCCGCGTTCGGCAGCTTCGTCGAGAGGGTTTTGCGGCAGATAGGGCAAAGCACCGGTCTCGTAATCGATGGCATGCCCCCAGGTGTAAGCTACTGATCCGTTCAGGCTGTGCCAGCTTTGCAAGCGCAGCGAGGTTTGCAGTGAGTTATAGATGGAGCCCAGGTTACTGCGCGCTTCGTCGATGGTGCCGAAGCTGGGAAACTGGCCGAAGTAGGGGCGCGAGGCCTGTAAAGCGGCGGGTGATATGGTGAGGCTGCCTGGCGCGCCGGCATTGATGTCGGACATGCCCAACAGGTGCGTTCCCTTGGTCCCCACATAGCCTATCTGCCAAATCACAGACGGGGTGAGTTGTTGCTCGACATTCAAGTCGAACGATTGCATGTAAGCGGGGCGGAAGTGCTGATCGAAGGTTGAGATGCTGGTGATCCCCGCTCCAGCCAGCGCCTGAGCAAGGGTCTCGTAGAGAGGCACTCCGTTGCTGATCACTGCGTTGAATGCCGAGGCCGTCGCCACCTCTTCGGAACCCGCTGGATTCAGTTGGGGTCCAAAGTCGGAAACGTTCTGGAGATCTTCGTTTGCCAGAACAGACTTCATGTA
>JBAPYY010000340.1:0-4191 GCA_049284975.1 Occallatibacter sp. | reverse complement strand
CCAACATCATGGTGGTCGATGATCAGTTGAAAATCTCCAGCGACAGCCTCCAGATCGCGGGCGATCCCGTCAGGGTGATTGCGTCGCCTGGCGTTTATGACGCACCGGAAAGCGCGGCCGGGCCAATTTCGCCCTCTCGGGATCTCTGGTCGCTCGGCGCTTTGGTGGTCGAAACTCTTGCCCAGCATCCGCCGGTTTGGGAAAGATCGACGCGCAAGGAGCCGCTTGTGCCGGCGTCCATCCCACAGCCCTTCGCAACCATCGCACGGGAGTGTCTTCGGATTGATCCGAAGCGCCGGCGCCCCATCAGCGAGGTCAAGGCTCAACTCGAATCTCCCCAATCGGTGCTTGGGTCGGGAAGCAAAACCGGCTCAGCAAAGCCTGCCAAGCAGCGCCTTGTGGCGCTTGCTGCCGTAGGACTGGTCCTGGTAGTGGTAATCTCCGCTTTTCTGCTGCGCTCCCACCAGACCAGCCCCACTCCGCCAATCGAGGAGCCGCAAGCTATGTCCCCTGCCGCCGTCCCGCCGCATCCTGCTTCGGTCGCGAGGAGACAGAGCGCCAGAGCTGTTGCGATGAACGACGCCGTCGTCAGTCAGGTTTTGCCCGACGTGCCTGTGAAGGCGAGGAACACCATTCGCGGTACAGTCCTCGCAAAAATCCGCGTCACCGTCGATCCCAGCGGAGCGGTTTCAGATGCAGCAATTGACTCTACGGGAAGCAAGTATTTCGCTAACCTGGCTCTCGAAGCCGCGCGCCAGTGGAAATTCAAGCCTTCGCGAGCCAATGAACAAGCTGCTAGTCGCGTCTTGCTCCTGCGCTTTGAATTTACGCAAACCGCAACCAGAGCCGCTGTTGTGAGGTAGCTACGCGGAGATTCACCAATTGAGAGTCTTTCGCCCCAGGAAATCGTCCGCTTACAGCACGCGCGCCAACCACTTGCCAGTGTGGGAGTGAAGATTGCTCGCAATCTCTTCGGGCGTTCCTTCGGCCACAATGCGCCCGCCTGCTTCTCCGCCTTCAGGACCTAAGTCGATTACCCAGTCGGCGCACTTAATTACGTCCAGATTGTGTTCGATGACAATCAACGAACCGCCGCCGTCGATCAGTTTGCGGAACGCCGTCAGCAATTTGGAAACATCGTCAAAGTGCAATCCTGTTGTAGGCTCGTCGAGGATGTAGAGCACGCGGCTGGCCTGCGATGGCTTGGCGTTGGCGTTGGCCGCGCGCACCTGGGCAAGATGCGCGGCCAGCTTTACGCGCTGAGCCTCCCCACCGGAAAGCGTTGTCGCTGATTGGCCCAGTCTCAGGTAACCAAGGCCAATCTCATCCAGCACAGCAAGCTTTTCCAGTAGCCGCGTTTGGCCGGCAAAGAAGCGCAGTGCTTCCTTCACCGTCATTTGCAGCACATCGTGAATATTCTTGCCCTTGTAGCCCACGTTGAGAATCTTGGTTTGATAGCGTGTCCCGTTGCAGTCTTCGCAAGGCAGCTCCACATCTGCCAGGAACTGCATTTCGACGGTGACCGTGCCGTCGCCCTCGCATGTGTTGCAGCGGCCGCCGGGTACGTTGAATGAAAAATGTCCTGGCGTGAGCGAGAGGCGCTTCGCTTCGGGTTGCGCGGCAAAGAGCTCGCGCACCAGATCGAACCCCTTGATGTATGTAATCGGATTGGAACGCGGCGTGCGGCCAATCGGCGTCTGATCCACCAGCATCACGTCATTGATCCGTTCCACGCCAGACAACGAAGCGAACACCCCGGAAGGGTCCGCGCCATCAGACTGTCCCAGCGCCCGCGCCACGGCGCGATAAAGCACCTGATGCACGAGTGACGACTTGCCCGAGCCGGAGACGCCTGTGATGGCCACCAATAGTCCCAGCGGAATCTCCACGTCGAGGCCGTGGAGATTGTTGGCCGTTGCTCCGCGCAGAACCAGACGTTCGCGGCCTGGCGGGCGGCGACGCGTTGGCACAGGAATAGAGACTTGCCCCGAGAGATAGCGGCCGGTAAGCGAATTAGGATTGGCTTCAATTTCCGCCAGAACCCCCTCGGCCAGCAGCTTGCCGCCTAACTCGCCTGCGCCGGGACCAAGGTCAAGTAAATGATCGGCCGCACGCAACACGTCAGCATCATGTTCCACGACGATGATGGTGTTGCCCAGATCGCGCAGCTCATGAAGAATATGAATGAGCCGAGCCGTATCGCGCGTGTGCAGGCCGATGGAAGGTACGTCCAGCACATAGAGCGCGCCCACCAGCCGCGAGCCAAGTGACGTGGCGAGCTGAATGCGCTGCGCCTCGCCGCCGGAAAGCGTAGACGCAAGCCGGTCGAGCGTGATGTATTCGAGGCCGACCGCATCCAGAAAACTCAGCCGCTGGCGAACCTCCTCCAGAATCGAGCCGGCAATTTCTTCCTGCATGGGCGAGAGTCTGAGCGCGTCAAAGAATTCCTTGGCCTGGGCGATAGTGAGCGCAGTGGCCTGGCAGATATTTTGCCCGTTGATCCGTACGCTGCGCGCCTCCGCTCTCAATCTCTGTCCCCGGCAGTCCGGGCACTCCGCATAGCCGCGATATTTGCTGAGCATCACGCGCACGTGCAGCTTGTATTTCTTGCGTTCCATCTGCGCGAAGAATCCGTAAACGCCCACAAACGCGCTCTTGCCGCGCAGAACAATCTCGCGCGCGCCTTCAGGTAGCTCGCGCCATGGCACGTCAAGCGCAACGCCCAGTTCGCTGGCCTGTTTGCGAAACTCCGTAAACCATGGCCGGTATTTCGGCCGGTTCCAGGGATCGATGGCGCCGTTGTTCAGGCTGAGCCCTTTGTCCGGGATGATAAGGTTCAGGTCGAAATCCATGGTGTTGCCGAAACCCTGGCAGCGCGGACAAGCACCGAAGGGATTATTGAAGCTGAACAGGCGTGGCTCCGGCTCGCGGCCTGCGCGATGACAGCTCTTGCACTCATACGACCCGGAAAAGCGGTGGCGCGGGCGGCCTGCGGCCTCGTCCTGCGGAAGCTCTTCAAACGTCACCTCGCCTGCCTCGCGGTATGCCGTCTCCGCCGCATCCACAATGCGCGCGCGGTTTTCCGCGCTCACAACAATCCGATCCAGCAGAACAAATACCGGAAGCGTGAAATCGAGATCGAGAAGCGACTCTGGCGTGGAAAACTCGAAGATACTTCCCCGTTGGTAGAGGCGGTTGAAACCGGAGGCGCGCAACTCGATGAGACGTGCTTTAAGCGCCTCAGTCAGTGGAGAATCAGCCTGCGTTCCACCCGCCCCCTTGGCGGCTGATTTCAGCGTGCGCCGCGCCGGCTTGGTTTCCGCAACTGCTTCAGGCTCGCTGTGGTGCACCGGAAAAAGCACATTCAGCCGCGTTCCCTCACCGAGCTGCAAAACGGCCTCTGCCACTTCGTCCATGGAATCGCGCTTCACCAGGCCGTCGCAATGAACGCAGTGCACAGTTCCGCAGCGCGCGAAAAGCAGGCGCAAGTAGTCGTAGATTTCCGTGGCCGTGGCCACAGTCGAGCGCGGGTTGCGCGTCGAGTTTTTCTGTTTGATGGCGATGGCCGGAGCCAACCCGTCGATCTCATCCACATCCGGCTTCTCAATGCGCTCCAGAAACTGACGCGCATAAGAGGAAAGCGACTCGACGTAGCGCCGCTGCCCCTCGGCGTAGATAGTGTCGAAGGCCAGCGATGACTTGCCTGACCCCGACACGCCGCTGATCACCGTCAGCTTGCCGTGGGGGATCTCACAGGAGACGTTCTTCAGGTTGTGGGTCCGCGCACTGCGGATCGTGATGGCGTCATTCAAAGGGAAGCACCGGGCGAGAAGTCGCGCAACTGCGTTCCTGTTCCTTCAGTCAGGCTCAGGACACAAACAGCCATTCTTTATTATAGGGTGCTGGGCAATGCGGAAGATGAACAAACATCTAATTACTCAAGCCCCATCGGCTCCGCAGCCAATGCATTTTGATATTTCAAGCCCAGCGCCTTCTACTCCGGCGGTCCCACAGTCAGAACAAAATACGATGCCGGCTCGGTCATGCTTGCGTTGGTCACATAGTGATCGTCTCCGGCAATGCAGAGGCCCATGTCGCCCGCCTTTAGCGTGCGCGTCACTCCCGCAGTCATCAGCGTAACTGTGCCTTCGCGAACAAACCACATCTCTGAGTGCTTGTGATGTTCGATGG
>JBAPYY010000339.1:0-5265 GCA_049284975.1 Occallatibacter sp. | reverse complement strand
GCTCAGACTCGGCATTCCCAAAGGCAGTTTGCAGGACGCCACCATTGCTCTTTTCAAGCGCGCCGGCTGGAACATCTACGCCGACGGCCGCTCTTACTTTCCATCCATTGATGACCCCGAAATTGAGTGTATGTTGATTCGCGCTCAGGAGATGGCTCGCTACGTTGATCACGGCGTGCTCGACGCAGGACTAACCGGCATCGACTGGGTCGTTGAAAGCGGCACCGATGTCACCAGCGTGACCACACTCACTTATGCCAAGCAGAGCCGCCGCAAGGTGCGCTGGGTGCTCGCTGTTCCTGAGGGCAGTGGATTCGAAAAAGCAGAAGACCTCGAAGGAAAGATTGTTGCCACTGAATTGGTCGAAGTCAGCAAGCGCTACTTCGCCGCCAAGGGCGTAAACGTAAAAGTTGAATTCAGTTGGGGCGCGACGGAAGTGAAGCCGCCCATGCTGGCTGACGCCATTGTCGAAGTTACTGAGACCGGCAGCTCGCTCAAGGCCAACCATCTCAAAATCATCGACACGGTGATGGAGAGCGAAACGCACCTCATCGCAGGCAAACAGACTCTCGCCGATCCGTGGAAGCGCGAAAAGCTTTCTCAGATTGCGCTCATGCTGCGCGGCGCCATCGATGCGCAATCGCAGGTGGGCCTCATGCTTAATGTGCAACGTGCCGATCTTGACGCGGTTCTTGCTGTTCTGCCTGCGCTCAACTCGCCCACCATCTCCCAACTCAGCAACTCTGATTGGGTCGCGGTCAATACAATTGTCGATGAGCGCGTGGCACGAGACGTGATTCCAAAACTCAAGGCAGCCAAGGCAACGGGCATCGTCGAATACCCGCTGAACAAGGTCGTGCTTTAAGAGGAGCACCCTGAATGGAAATGACCATGCAGTCGAAGAAATCGAGGAAAGAGTGGGTTCAAAAATTCAAGGAGCAGAAGCCGCTCCTCGGTGCGTACGCTGTGCGATGTTCGGCAACGGGGCGCGCATGGGTAGGCGTTTCCCGCAACCTTGGAGCGACCAGGAACGGAAATCTATTCATGTTGCGCAGCGGCCTTCATCGAGACAAGATGCTTCAAGCGGATTGGGATGCGCATGGCGAGTCGGCGTTCGAGTATGAGATTCTGGACTGCACGGATGAGGGGATAGATCCGCTCTTGATCGACCGCATACTCAAAGAGATGAAGGCCGCCTGGGTCGCACAGCTGGGTGCGCAGCCTCTGCTATAAGCACGCTTCGACGGTGCACAATGGTCGAAATGTCGTTTTGCTCCGCATCAATCGGCGGGTAAGATCGACAGGAGGGAAGCACCAAATTGAAAATCGTTCGCACCAAGGGCAAATCGGCATCGCGCACGGAAGCAATGTTGGCCTCTCTCGAACAGCGAGGCGGCGCAGCGCTCGATGCCGTGCTGCCCGCCGTCAAGTGTATCGTCGCCGATGTGCGCAAACGCGGTGACCACGCGCTGCTCCGGTATGCCGCTCAATTTGACGGCCTGGCTGGTGAGGACTCTCTGCGTGTCACACCCGACGAGATGGTCGAAGCATGGAACGCAGTCACTCCTGCCATGCGCGACGCACTCTCCACGGCAGTTGCGCAGATTCGCCGCTTTGCTGTTTCGCAACTGCCCGCTTCGTTTAGCGATGAGCCTATCCCCGGCCTCACCACAGGCCAACTCGTTCGCCCTCTTGGATCAGTAGGTTGTTACGTGCCTAGCGGTCGTCATCCCCTGCCTTCCACGCTTCTTATGACTGCTATCCCCGCGCAGGTTGCGGGTGTCGAACGTATCGCGGTGGTCTCACCCAAGCCTGCGCCGGAGACTCTCGCCGCCGCGCATTTATTGGGAATTGAAGAGTTCTACCGCATCGGCGGTGCGCACGCCATTGCCGGGCTCGCTTATGGAACAGCATCGATTCCGCGTGTAGATAAAATCGTTGGCCCCGGCAATCTCTACGTCACCGCCGCAAAGCGTCTCGTCGCCTTCGACTGCGCGATCGATATGCTCGCAGGCCCCACTGAGATTGTGGTCACAAGCGAACGCGGCGACGCGGCTTGCATTGCCTCCGACCTTGTCGCGCAGGCAGAGCACGATCCGCAGGCGCTAGCCATCTTCATTACCACGCGCGCCGATCTCGCCAAAGAGGTCATTGCCGAAACTAAGCTCCGCAGTCGCTTGAATCCCGTCGCGCGCGAGGCCCTTGACCACAATGGACTGGCCATTATCGCAGCAAGTCTGGATGAGGCCCGCGTAATCACCAATCGTCTCGCGCCCGAACACCTCACCGTAGACTCCGCGAGCGATCTCGACTGGGTGTGGAACGCCGGTTCGGTCTTTGTGGGCCGCTGGTCGGCACAGCCCATGGGCGACTACATCTCCGGTCCCAACCACACGCTACCCACCGGCGGCATGGCGCGCGTCCGTGGCGGCCTAAGCGTCAACGATTTCGTAAAACTCATTACTGTGCAGCAATATTCGGCGCAAGGGTTGCGCACTCTCGGCCCATTGGCTGGCCTGTTGGCCGAAGCCGAAGGCCTTGCCGCCCACGCCGAATCCATTCGCGCGCACTTACAGAAGAGGAGTCCCCGTGACTGATGACGCAACAAACGTCGCCCCCAAGCCACGCGCCCGCGTGCAGGCCATGAAGGAGTATCATCCTCCACTCGGCTGCCGCGACACGTTGCGTTTGGATTTCAACGAAAACACAGTGGCCTGCTCGCCGAAAGTGCGCCAGGTGCTGGGCAGCATCAGTGCTGCCAACCTCACGCGCTATCCCGAGCGTGAACCGGTTGAGGCTTTCGTCTCAGCGTATTTTGGCCTCGCACCAGCGAAGGTCGCTCTCACCAACGGTGTGGACGAGGCCATTCACGTGGTTTTCGAAACGTTTCTCGAAGCCGGCGACGAATTGCTGCTTCCCGTTCCGACATACACCATGTACGAGGTTTATGCATCTGCGACAGACGCTAACGTGGTTTCAGTACTCGCCGCGGACGATCTCAAGTTTCCCTTCGAGCGCCTCCTTTCAGCCATCACACCGCGCACCAAGATTATCGCCATCGCCAATCCCAACAGCCCCTCTGGTTCGGCGGCTACGCGCGCTCAACTGATTGAGATTGCCACGCGCGCTCCTCACTCCATACTGATGGTTGACGAAGCCTACTTCCACTTTCACGGCGAAACGGTCATCGATCTCATCGGCACGGCGCCTAACTTGATTGTTGCGCGCACCTTTTCGAAAGCCTATGGTCTTGCCGGGTTGCGTCTCGGCTTGCTTGCCGGTCCTGCGGAACTCATGCGCTGGGTTAAGCGCGTCCTCTCGCCATACAGCGTGAACTCGCTGGCGTTGGCCTGCCTGCCTCCGGCGCTCGAAGATGCGGCCTATATCGATTGGTACGTCGGAGAAGTACTCACCGCACGCGCGGAGTTTGAGCTGGCGCTCGATCAAGCCGGAGTCCGCCGCTGGCCCACCGAAGCCAACTTTGTTCTTACTGAAATCGGCGCACAGCACAAGGAGTTCACGCGCCGCATGAGCGCCCTTGGTGTACTCGTTCGCGACCGCTCCAGCGATCCCGGCTGCGATGGCCGCGTCCGTATCACCATCGGTACGCGAGAACAGATGCGCAAGGCCGCCTTTGCTCTTAATTTAGTGCTGGAGGCACTCCGCAAGAAAGCAGGTACTCTGTGACAACCAAGAAAGTTGCCAAAACAGAATCGGGTCCGGGTGCCCCAGGTCCCGATTCTGGGACCTGGGATTCCGCAACGCCTTTTCGAACGGCAGGTTTTACGCGCAACACCACCGAGACACGCATCAGCATCAAGCTGACCATTGAAGGCAGCGGTCAATACAAGATCTCCACTGGCATTCGCTTTTTCGATCACATGCTGGAGCTGTTCACGCGGCATGGCGCCTTCGATCTGGCACTCAGTTGCGATGGCGACCTCGATGTGGATCAGCACCATACCGTCGAAGACGTAGGCATCGCGCTCGGTGAGGCATTCGACCGCGCCCTTGGGGACAAGCGTGGAATCTTGCGCGCAGGCTACTTCCTTATGCCCATGGACGAAACCCTTGCAGTTGCGGCCGTGGACCTGAGCGGACGCGCGGCCTTCGCCGTAGAAACCAAGGTACGCACGCGCCTCGTCGGCGATCTGCAAACAGAGTTGGTGACGGATTTTTTTGAAGGCTTCGCACGCGGCGCACGCGCCAATGTCCACGTGAAGACCATGTACGGCCGCTCCAACCACCACAAGATTGAAGCCATCTTCAAAGCCTTCGCGCGTGCGCTCCGCGTGGCCTGCTCGCGCGACAAGCAATTAGGAAAGATGCTGCCGTCAACTAAGGGGTTGCTCTAGAGGGTTGCTTCTAAGGGGTTTTGTCATCAGCCTTTTTTGTGTCAGGGCACGACTTCAGTCGTGCCGAAACGAAGCAGAATAGGATCGCGGCTTTAGCCCCTGAGGAAATTTGAATTCGTCCATGTGCTCGAATTCGGAGATGAATGAATGCGCGTAACGGTGATCGATTATAAGGCCGGCAATCTCACCTCGGTGCTCAAGGCGCTGCGCCACCTGGGCGCGGAGGTTGAAGTGACCGACGGCGATCTGTCGCTTGTCGAGACTGCCGAACGCATCGTGCTGCCCGGCGTCGGCCATTTTGCAGCCACTCAACGCCTCGACACAACAGACCTCACGACTGCGATTCGCGCGGCGATTGCGCGCGGCATTCCCTTCCTTGGAATTTGCGTGGGAATGCAGTGGCTCTTTGCGGGATCAAGTGAAGCGCCTGAACAACCGGGCCTCGGATATTTCTCAGAATCATGTACGCGTTTCCCGGAGAGTAAAGAAAAAGTCCCGCACGTCGGCTGGAATTCTCTGGAAATCCGCGCTGACTCGCGCCTCCTTGCCGGCGTCGAGCCCGGCGAGTACGTCTACTTTACGCACTCTTACAAGGCTCCTTTAGCAGCCCACACTGCCGCCGTCACGCACTACATCGAACCATTCGCCTCTGCCGTCGAGCGTGGTAATGTGATGGGAGTCCAGTTCCACCCAGAAAAATCAGGCGAAATAGGGTTGAAGATTATCAAGAACTTTTTGGAGGTTGAAAGATGAAGATCAGTTCTACGCTGAGTCTTGCCGACTTCAAAGTAGCCCATCGGATTTCAGTTAATCGAAAGTTAGGTACACAAAATCACTATCCGTTTGTATCTGTTATATATTCGATCGTGTTAATCGTCGCCGCGATTGTGCTGTTTATCACAATGTTCTC
>JBAPYY010000338.1:0-3057 GCA_049284975.1 Occallatibacter sp. | reverse complement strand
GCCATCAGTGGCGTGAGCGGAGCAATCTCGTCGTAGATTTCTGAGGGATGCTCGTATTTCCATCCGGCGCCTAGACGGTTGGCGATATCCTGAATAATCTTCCAATCGGGGCGGCTATCTCCGAGAGGCTCAAAGACCTTGTATAGTCGCTGAATGCGCCTCTCCGTGCTGGTGAAGGTTCCTTCCTTCTCCAGGCTCGGACAGCCCGGCAAAATGACATCCGCAAAGCGGCAGGTCTCGGTAAAGAAAATCTCCTGCATCACAAAAAAGTCGAGCTTCGACAGTGCCGCGGCCACATAGTTGGCGTTCGAATCCACCATGCTCATCTCTTCGCCGAAGACGTACATCGCCTTGATGCGGCCGTCGTGAATGGCGTCGATCATCAAGTGGTTATCGAGGCCGGGCTTGGGCGGCAAAGAGACGCCCCATGTCTTTTCGAACTTGGCCCGGATCGCGGGATCGTCCACCTTTTGATAGCCGGGGAAGAAATTGGGCATGGCGCCGTGGTCGCTTGCTCCCTGGACGTTGTTGTGCCCACGCAGAGGGTATGCGCCTGTTCCCGGCCGCATATAGTTGCCGGTGGCAAGCAGTAAATTTGAGATTGCCGTCGAGGTGTCGGAACCCATGACATGCTGCGTAACGCCCATGGCCCAGAGAATGCAGACGCTGTCGGCCGCCGCTATCATCCGCGCAACCCGTGTCAGTGTTTCGATGGGCAGTCCGCAACGCTGGCTTGCCATCTCCAACGTGAACGGCTCAAGGCTCTTCTTGTACTCTTCCGCATTGTTAACCCATCTGTCGATAAACGCCTGGTTGGCAAGTCCGTTGTCTAAAATGTAGCGCGTTACTGCGGAGAGCCAGAAAAGGTCAGTGCCGGGTCGCGGGTGCAAAAAGATATCCGCGCGCCGGGCCATTTCATTCTCGCGAAGATCGGAGACTATCAGCTTCTGGCCCCGCAGCTTATGTGCTCGCTTGACGCGCGTTGCCAGTACGGGATGGCTCTCAGCGGTATTGCTGCCGATAATGACGACCAGCGCCGCCTTCTCGATATCGGAGATCGATCCCGAGTCGCCGCCATACCCGACTGTGCGAAAGAGCCCGGTGGTTGCCGGCGCCTGGCAATAGCGGGAGCAGTTATCCATGTTATTGGTGCCGATAACCGCCCGCGCCAGCTTCTGCATAAGATAGCTTTCTTCGTTGGTGCATTTTGACGAAGAGATAAAGGCCAGCGAATCGGGTCCGGTGGCTGCCTTGATTTCAGTAAACCTGCGCGCTACCAGGCTGAGAGCCTCGTCCCAAGAAGCTTCGCGGAAACCGCTTCCTTCGCGAATGAGCGGAGTGCGAAGCCGGTCCGGGCTGTTCACATAGTCCCAGCCAAACTTGCCCTTGATGCACGTGGAAACGCCGTTGGCCGGGCCGTGTGCAGGTTCCACCTTCAGGATGTGCCGGTCCTTGGTCCAGATGTCAAAGCTGCAACCGACTCCGCAATACGTGCAGACGGTCTTTGTGCGCTTCATCTGCGGCTCGCGCATGGCCGATTCCACTTCAGAGATCTGAAGAATCGAACCATACCCCAGCTCCGGTTCCACGCCCTTGACTACGTCGATCATGCCGTCGATTGCGCGCTTGGGCATCGAGGTGAACAATCCGGCTTGGCCGAGCATCGACTTCTCCATCAGCGCGTTACACGGGCAGACTGTCACGCAATGGCCGCAGGAGACGCAACTCGACTCGCCAATTGGCGCGCCGCCATCCCAAAGCACGCGCGGATGCGCATCCTCCCAGTTGATACTCAAGGTTTCGTTCACCTGCAGGTTCTGGCAGGCTTCCACGCAGCGCCCGCAAAGAATGCATTGGTCCGGATCGTAACGGTAGAAGGGATTGGACATATCCACTTCATACGGCTTGGGTTTGTACGGAATCTCTTGATGCTCAACGTGAAGCAGCCTGGTGGAGTTATGCACCGTGCAGTTTCCGTTGCTGTTATCGCATACCGTGCAATAGAGCAGGTGGTTGCCGAGAATCCGGTCAAACGCTTCACGCTGAGCAGCATCCGCGCGGGACGACGCTGTGGCCACATTCATGCCATCCACGGCGATAGTAGCGCAGGCTCTTGCCAACTTGCCATCTACCTCGACCATGCAGGTGTCGCAGGTTTGGATTGGTCCCAGCTGGGGGTGATAGCAAACTTGGGGAATTTCAATGCAGCAACGGTTGATCACATCAATCAGGCGTTCACCAGATTCAAACGTCTGCGGCTTGCCGTTGATAGTGATTGCCATGGGAGTCTATCTCCTATGTGCTTGATTTTGGATAGTAGTCCGCAATCTATGGATGCGTAAAGTTCTTTTTTCTTTTAGCCCGTATGAAATTGTTAAAACTTTGTGAATCGGGGGACTGAAGAAGGAAGTTGGGCGAGGCGTCGCTCGGACTGACCTCTAACTACAGCCCTGAACGGGAAGGCAGCGGAATTCGCAGGAATAAACAATGAAGCGGCTGCCCCGGAGGAAGCCCACGAGAGTCAGTCCCAGTTCCCGGGCCAGCTTCACGGCCAGGCTGGAGGGCGCCGAGACCGAAGCCAGGATCGGGATGCCCATGGCCACAGCTTTTTGAGCAATCTCGAATCCGCCCCTGCCGCTCACCAGCATCACGCGGTGCGATAGCGGCAGATGGCCGTTCATGAGCGCCCACCCGGCAATTTTGTCCACGGCGTTGTGCCGGCCGATGTCCTCGCGCAGCACGATCAGTTGGCCTGTCGCATCAAAAAGAGCCGCCGCATGAAGGCCGCCGGTTCGGCTGAAGACCGCCTGCTCGGAACGGAGAGCCTCGGGCATACGGCAGAGGATCGGCGGATCTAGTCGAAAGTCGCGATCCGGCTGCGGCAATCCGCGCAGCCTGATGGCGTTGATGGATGCTTTGCCGCAAACGCCGCAACTCGATGCGGCAAAGAAGTTGCGCTGCATTGCTCCATGATCGAAGTCCGTGTCTCTTAGCTCGACTTCCACCCGGTTGCTTTTCACACCGTTTTCCGGCATCACAGCGCGGAGGCTGGAAACC
>JBAPYY010000337.1:0-3502 GCA_049284975.1 Occallatibacter sp. | reverse complement strand
CATCGAGCCGTTGACACGCGAGTACGTCGAAGAGATTATCCGTATCGAGTCCGAGATGCTTTCCAGCGGACCCGGCATCGCCAAGCCAGGCGTCGAAGGCAAGGCTCCCGGAAAATTCGCATTGCTGCCGACGGTCGGTGGACAGACGGCGCTCAACCTGGCCGTTGATCTGGCTGATGCGGGGATTCTGGACCGCTATAACGTCGAGTTGATCGGCGCTAAACTCGAAGCCATTAAAAAGGCCGAGGACCGTCTGCTATTCAAAGACGCAATGCTGCGCATCGGCCTCGAAGTTTCCAAGTCCGCGCTCGTGAACAATCTGCGTGACGGACTGGAGTTTGCAGCGAAGCTCGGCTTTCCTGTTCTCATTCGCCCCAGCTTTACACTGGGTGGCACAGGCGGCGGCATTGCTTATAACCGCGAAGAGTTGATGGAAATTCTGGCGCGCGGGCTGGACCTTTCGCCTGTACACGAATGCCTGATAGAAGAGAGCGTGCTGGGCTGGAAGGAATACGAGCTTGAGGTAATGCGCGACCTCGCTGACAACGTCATCATTATTTGTTCCATTGAAAATTTCGACCCCATGGGCGTGCATACGGGCGACTCGATTACCGTAGCTCCGGCGCAGACGCTCACTGACCGCGAGTACCAGAAGATGCGCGACGCCGCTATCGCCGTGATGAGGGAGATTGGCGTGGAGACCGGCGGGTCTAATGTACAGTTTGCTGTCAACCCCATCGACGGGCGCATGACGGTGATCGAGATGAACCCGCGCGTCTCGCGCTCGTCGGCGCTGGCCTCGAAGGCTACGGGTTTCCCGATTGCCAAGATTGCCGCCAAGCTGGCCGTGGGTTACACGCTCGACGAGATCCCCAACGACATCACGCGCAAGACGCCGGCCTGCTTTGAGCCGACGATTGATTATGTCGTGGTGAAAATTCCCAAGTGGCAGTTTGAAAAGTTTCCCGGCTCTGATGAGACGCTTGGGCCGCAGATGAAGTCGGTGGGCGAGGTGATGGCCATTGGCCGCACCTTCAAGGAAGCGCTGATGAAGGCGTGGCGCGCGCTGGAGACGGGCAAGAAAACGGGCGCGGAGATTCTGGAGCCACGGCGACTGACGCAGATGCTGGTAACTCCGCGGCCTGAGCGGTTGGGCTACATTCGTTATGCCTTCGAGCGCGGCATGAGCATTCGCGAGGTGGCGCGTCTCACCGGCATGGACCCATGGTTCCTGCATCAGGTTCGCGAGATAACGCTGGCGCAGATGGCCATCTCTGAAACCACTCCAAGTGATATTGGCACGGAGCAAATGCGCCAGCTCAAGCGGCTCGGATTGAGCGACGAACGCATTGCGACTGAATGGAAACTGGAAGGTCACGCAGGCATCCAGCAGGTGAGGGAACTGCGCGAAGCCAAGGGCATCAAGCCGGTCTTCAAACTGGTGGACACTTGCGCGGCAGAGTTTGAGTCCATGACGCCGTACCTTTACTCGACATACGACGAAGAAGACGAAGCGCCGCCGACCGACAAACCCAAGATCATCATTTTAGGCTCGGGGCCGAACCGCATTGGGCAAGGCATCGAGTTCGATTACTGCTGCTGCCATGCGGCTTTCGCGCTGAAAGACGACGGCTACGAGACCATCATGGTCAACTGCAATCCGGAGACGGTCTCGACGGATTACGACACTAGCGATCGACTCTACTTTGAGCCGCTGGTGCTGGAAGATGTGCTGGCTATCTACAACCATGAGTCGCAGTCCGGCGCAAAGATTGGAATGATTGTGCAATTCGGCGGACAGACGCCGCTGAATCTGGCGCAGCGGTTGCGCGCTGCGGGCGTGCCTATCATCGGCACATCGCCAGAGTCGATTGATCTGGCCGAAGACCGCAAGCGATTCGGCAAACTGCTCGACGAGTTGCAGATTCCGCAGCCCGCTGGCGGCACAGCGACCAGCGTGGAAGAGGCGCTCGCTGTCGGTGAGCGCATCGGCTACCCGGTGCTGGTGCGGCCCAGCTATGTGCTTGGCGGGCGCGCCATGGTCATCGCATATGATGCGGAGGCCGTGGCACACTACATGCGCGCGGCCGTCGAATATTCGCAGGAGCGGCCGGTGCTCGTGGATCACTTTCTGGAGAGCGCCATCGAAGTCGACGTTGATGCACTCTGCGATTCCACGGATGTAATCATCGCAGGCATCATGCAGCATATCGAAGAGGCCGGCATTCACTCCGGCGATTCATCCTGTGTGTTGCCCGCTGTGGGCATCCGCGAAGAGACGCTGGAGGTGCTGCGCACTTACACGCGCAAACTGGCTCTGGCGCTCAAGGTCGTTGGGCTGGTCAATTTGCAATTTGCCATTCAGCGCGACGCAGACGACAAAGACCACGTTTATGTGATCGAAGTGAATCCACGCGCCTCGCGGACCGTCCCTTACGTATCCAAGGCGACCGGAATTCCGCTGGCTAAAGTTGCGGCGCGGCTGATGACCGGCCGCAAACTGCGCGAACTGTTGCCGGCCCAACTTGCAAGTGGCAAAGACCTCGAAACAGGGACACATTACTACGTGAAATCGCCGGTCTTTCCGTGGAACAAATTTGCAGGCGTGGATACAGTTCTGGGGCCGGAGATGCGCTCAACCGGCGAGGTAATGGGCGTGGCCGCGACCTTTGGCGAGGCCTTTGCCAAGGCGCAGCTTGCTGCGGGGCAGGTGTTGCCCACCAGCGGAACGGTCTTCTTCAGCGTCAACGATCCTGACAAGCCTGTGGTTGTAGACCTGGTGCGCAGCTACATTAATCTGGGCTTCAAGATTGTGGCTACCGAGGGTACAGCCAATGTGCTGGAGAAAGCCGGCATCATTGTGGAGCGGGTATTCAAAGTAAAAGAGGGGCGCCCAAACATTGTGGACCTGATCAAGGGCGACCGCATTCAGCTCCTCGTCAACACTCCGCGCGGCCAGGACACGTTCTTTGACGAGAAGGCCATTCGCAGGGCTGCGGTGCTGGCACGGATCCCTTCTATCACCACCATCGCCGCCGCGCAGGCTGCGGTCGAAGGCATCCATGCCATGCAAAGCCGCCAGACCACGGTCTACGCACTGCAGCAATTGCACGCGACAACCGGCTCGTGAAACGCTGGTCTCGGGAAACAGACACCGGAGGGTCTTCGCATGACTGAGCAGGAGAGACAGGAGATTCTCAGTTCTCTGGAGCAAGGAAAAACTGCGATGCGCAAGGCATTGCAAGGCGTAACAGAGGAGATGGCCGCGCGCGCCCCCGCTCCGGAAGGCTGGTCCATCCTCGGTTGCGTTGAGCACATTGTCATCTCCGAGGAGTATCTCTTTCGCCAAATCATTGAGTCCGCGCACGCCGATGCGCCGCTGGTTAACGAGAAGCGTGAAGCAGCTATCCCTGTCCGCGGATTGGACCGTTCGAGGCGCATGGAATCTCCTCCCCAGGCCGCTCCCAGCGGACTCTTTCCTACATTGTCAGGAGCCGTCGAG
>JBAPYY010000336.1:0-3562 GCA_049284975.1 Occallatibacter sp. | reverse complement strand
CTGTGATTCCCATGACCCAGCCGCGCCGCCCACGCGAAATCATTTTGGTGCTTGCACTGTGTTATAGCAGTCGGGAGAGCAAATTGTATTCGACGCTGGTGGAGCAGAGGAAGGTGGCGGCGGCGGTGGTGGCGTTGGAGGAGGAGCAGTCGTTGGACTGGGCGCAATTATCGCGCTCCACGCGTCGCTAAACCCCTTCGCGAAGTCGGCTTTGTTGATCTGGATTTCTCCCGATATGTCCCCTTCATCTCCGAGTTCCCCGCCAATGCTGATGGTCTTGCTGCTATCCGTAAATGCGCCTACTCCGGACTCTGTGTCTGTCTCCCAGAGCTTTCCTCCCGGCGAAAACGCGTTATAATTCATGTGATTGTCCTTGACTACATCCATCTCAGCGGTGCCACCTATGCCCGTCTTACCTAGGACAGGAGCTTGAGCCTCGGCACCCAGCTTCGCATCGACTCCAACGGTAACGCCACTCTTAGAAACTTGAGCAAAGCTAACTAGAGACACTCCACCACTCAATTGAGCACCTTTTGATCCAGCCGTGGCCTTCCAGCCTACGCCGATCCCAACCTTGGCACTGAGTGCCCCGACCACTTCCTTGCCCGCCTGCCATAACGCTCCCCAATCGACATGCCCGTCCGCATCGACCCCACTCAGCGGATTGTTGTGCATATAGCCGTATAAGTTCAGCGTTTGTGGGTTCGCGTAGGATGCATAAGGCACTCCCGATGGATTACTGGACCAGTCCGGCGACATGAAGCGGCCCATGCTGCTGGCGTAGTACCTCGCCCCGAAGTAGTCATTGCCGGATTCGGCATCGCGTTCTTTGCCGGTGAAGTGCTGCTCGGTGGGGGCGAGGAGCGAGGCCGTGTAGCTTTGTCCGTTGTCCGCTGCGGCGCTCACGCAGTTCAGTCCGTCGCCGTAGGGCAGGCTCTGGCAACTCTGCTCCAGCACTCCCGCGTAGTCCGTCTGCGCCCGCCGCGTGCCCAGCCAGTCGTTCAGATAGAAGTGCAGCCCGTCGTTGTCGTACGTGGCAATGAGGCTGCCCGCCGCATAGACGTTGGTATGCTGCCAGACCATGCTGTTGCCATTGCCGTTCGTGTCCATGCCCATCTCGGTGACCTGCTCGCCGCCGGGGCCGAGAATGTAATCGTTGGTGGGCTTGAAGCCGTTCGCCCCTATATGGACGAAGGAAGCCATGTAATTGCCCAGCGGAATCTGAATATGGACCGGTCGATTGACCCCATCAGTTTGGTAGATTTCCTGGAGGCGTTTCCGAAGGGAATGTGCTGTTACCCGGACGATGGTGTCGTTTTGCGGGTCAAAATGGTCGCGCCTGCCCAGCGCTTCAGTCGCGATGGAGTATTCCGTGATCTGGTCATCCTGACCTTGAATATGCTTCTCGCAGACAAAAGTAAGCATTCGGGCGAGGTTGCTGGACCGCCCCAGTACTCCTGAGGTCAGCAGCCAATTCAGCTCATCTTTTTCAGCTTGAAGCCTCTCGGGGTCCACCGGCGTCTGCACTGAAATCTCCAATTAGAGCGTTGCTTCCATTGTATTTCGGAACTATCAGGCACTATACCACCTGTTGTCTCTGGTTGCGGTCTCACTGTCTTCGTTCCAGAGTCGAAGCTCGGAGCGCGCTGCGGGGCCATGCCAGAAACACGAGGCCAAAAGCAGTCCAGTTTCGATACGACTTCTCAGCAACTCGATATTGAGGAATTGCTCGCTTATCGAGCTTTCCCTTCTCTTAGAGGTAGTGGATCAGAACCCGCTTCATGTGTTTACTTTCCAGAAGTTGCGCAATTCGTTTCACGATATTGCGGCGCAGGTCGAGCTCGACCGGAATGTTGGGGTCCTGGTGCGCTTCATTGATTCTAGTGCCGACGGCAAACTTCACAATATCGCTATCGAGCAGCATCGATGCGAGCCGAACAGCCGGATTGGACCTCATGTCCTCGGGCGCAAAGTCCTCTTCAAGAAGACGGAGCACTTCTCCCAGAGTGAGCGAGCCCTCGGTCACCAGTTCAAAGCCTTCCATCCTGGCAGCCGGAGGAACTTTCGGATGAAGCGGCTGTTGCATGTCGATCTGCAGCGTGCGGTTCAGCAGCCGCGAGATTATGTTGGCGGTCGTTCCACCGCAAATGACTTTCCGTCCTGGAGTACGCTCAGCCATCATTGCGAGATCATGGTCGTGAGCGCGATTAAACGGGGCACCGGTCATCACCAGCAGTTGACGGGGACTGCGGAAGTAGACCACGCCGCAGGTGATGTCGTCTTTCGCGCTGAGGCCATCGACTTCCTCCGCTCTCGCAACCAGGAGGCGCGACAACTCGCGGGCTGAGATATAAGGATACCGGTCAATTTTTTCGCGAACAAATTTTTCAACATTTTGCAACCCCCAACCGAGTGGCGTGCGGTACTCACCCATACCCGCCTGCGTAATCCCATCGGAGAAGAAAATGATGCGGTCTTCGCGCTGGACCTCAAAGTTGGAGAAGCTGATGACGCGATCCTGCCAGCGCTTAGGACGCAGTTCGGTTTTCTGAATAGTCAACTCGCCCCCGGGGCGGATCAGCAAAAAGGGCGGATTGCCGTGCTCGATGATGCGGGTCTCGCCGGTCGAGGCCATGTCGACAACGGTGAAGGTCGAATAGCTGATCTTTCGCACGCTGCAGATGGGCAGCGTATCCATTATGATTTCTGCTGATTTGCGAATGTCCATCGCGCTGGCAGCGAACTTCAAAGCCATCGCCGCCGTCATGGAGGCCAGTACACTCGCTTTCACGCCGCTGCCCAAACCGTCGGAAAGGACAGAGACAATGCGGCCTTCCTGCTTGACTTTCTCTGAAAGAAAGACATCTCCGGAGATCAATTGGCCGTTCTTCGCCCGCTGACAATAATCGACTTCGATAAAGCTTTCGGCGCTCGTCAAGGCTGCACCCCGGCGTCGTCAACTTCTTCGGGGCTGAACGAGTGCACGATGGAATTGAGTATGATCTCCGAATCGGCGGCATTCTCACCAAGAAGATATGCAATCTGCTGCACGGTCTTCAGATTCTTCTGGATTACCTCGCGGGCGCGCCCAATGATCTGCTCCTTTTGGAAGACAGGCTTGGTGATGTCCTGAAAGATTCCGCACAGCACTGAGTTGGGCTCGATGGCGAAGACGCTGGTGTTCAAGATGCTGCGCTGGTAACGGATGTCATGGCCGACAATATCTTCGCCCGATTCAAGCACGCGCCGGAACAAATTGGAAAATGGAGTCACAGCGCCCAGAACGCTGCCGTCAACATTTACGCTTGCCTCGGCGTCTTCAGAGAAGAGACGCACAAAGTTTGCATTGCACTCTATGATTTTCAGATCCTCATCAACGATGACCACCGCCGACGGCATCCTTTGGAGAAGCGCTATCGCCTTTTTCTGAGCTATCTTGCGGGTGTACGTGGCGCACATCATGCGTCCTGCGTTGCCGGCGATGAGAGCGCGGACAAAGTCGCGGCATGAGTCATATCCGCAGCCTGCGCAATTCAATTCGTCATCGGCAGAGTGCTTTCCT
>JBAPYY010000335.1:0-3569 GCA_049284975.1 Occallatibacter sp. | reverse complement strand
TTGTACGTAGCTAATTTTGGCAAGAATCGTCTCTACCACAACAATCACGACGGGACTTTTACCGACGTGGCAGAGAAGGCTGGCGTGGCGCTTGGCAACTGGTCGCCCGGCTCCACCTGGGGAGACTACGATGGCGACGGGCTTCTCGACTTGTACGTTACAGGATATGTCCACTTCGACCGCGATAACATGCCGATTGCTGGCAGCAAGGCGGTGGGTTATGCCTTCTGCAACTATCGCGGCATATCGGTGAACTGCGGGCCGCGAGGCCTGGTGGGTGAGCCCGACCATCTTTTTCATAACAACGGCAACGGAACGTTTACGGACGTCACGGTGAAGGCCGGAGTGGAAGACAAGAACCGCTATTACGGTTTTACCGCGATCTTTGTGAGTCTCAAGGGCAATGGCAAGCCAGACCTGTTGGTAGGCAATGACTCGACGCCAAACTATCTTTACGTTAACAAGGGGGATGGCACTTTCGACGATCAGAGTTACGTTTCAGGACTCGCGCTGAACGCCGATGGGCGCGAGATTGCGTCGATGGGCATTGCCGCCGGCGACTACGAGAATAACGGTCTGCTGGATTTTTTTGTTACCGACTTTGGCGACGACTATAAGGTGCTCTACCACAACGACGGCGACAGCAGCTTTACCGATGTGAGTCATAAAGCCGGAGTCGCGCAGCTCCCGATTCCCTTTGTCGGCTGGGGTGACGGATTTATCGACTACGATAACGATGGCTGGCTCGATCTTTTCATGGTCGGTGGCCACGTCTATCCCCAAGTGGACCAGCACGATTGGGGCACAACCTTCGCGGAGCGGCCGCTGCTATTCCATAATGTGCCGGGCAAAAAGGGGCGGTGGTTTGAAAATGTACCCGCAGTGAAGGGCTCGGGGCTGGCCGTGGTCATTCCGGCTCGTGGAGCGGCTTTCGGCGATTTGTTCAACGACGGAAAGATCGATGTAATTATCAATCCTATCGATGGTCCGCCGTTGCTGCTCAGGAACGTGAATCCCGACCATCACCACTGGGTAGAGATGAAACTGGTGGGCGGACCCGGAAGCCCGCGCGACGCCACCTGCGCCACAGTCTATTTAACGGCGAATGGTATGCGCCAGCGCCAAGACGTGCTTTCCAGCGGAAGCTATATCTCGTCGAACGACCGGCGGCTGCACTTCGGGCTCGGCGATGCGACCGACCCTGGAACTGCAGAAATCCATTGGCCATCCGGCGCGAAAGAGAGAGTGAAAATTCCCGCCGTGGACCGAATCTACACGATCACCCAAGGTAAGGGTATTACCAGCGCAATGTGTGGCGGCAGATCATGCGCGGTCGCGGCTTCTGCTCCTGCAGCACTGCACGTCAAGAACAGCAAGCCATGATACCCGCTGCTGTCCAGCAATTTGTCACGTGCGAGTCAATTGCTTTCGCGCGGCTCACCGGTCTCGAGGAAAGCGACTCCAGAAATCACATCTCCCGAGGCCAGTACATCTCTCAGTCGCTCCGGATTAAACCCGCTCCGGTCTTTGCCGCTGCTCATGGCCGCTGCCTCTTCCAGCAAACGCAACGCCGCCGCCGGTGTGGTTTCCGGCGGCAAGCGGAAGATCCAGGGAATGTTCGTCGAAGTAAGTTTCTTATCGCTGCTGAGCGCAATCACCGGCACAAAAGCCTTGAGCGCTAGTTGCTCGGCCAAATGAGCGGCATCGTGGTCTGTCGCCACAATCGCCAGCGCATGCTCATCCATCAGTGCGTGGACCAGCTGAGTTGACGCCGCGCCCCAATTCTGGTCGCTATCAACGGGCTCAAACTCCCACAAGCGGCCTTTTGCCGTTGCGGCTACTAGCTCTTCCACAACAGCAGCAGACCGCGCTGCCTCCGTGGCATGGGGGCCAAAAAGCACTATGCGAACCGGCCCCGGCGGAATGTCGCTCGGATGCGGACCAGCGTAGTCCACGCCATCTTCGCCTACACGCGCATAAGGTGGCTGCGATGCGGTAGGCGCTGCCGGTGCGGCCGCGGCTTCCACTTTCACTACCTTTTCCATCTTCGCCACGCGGTAAGTAACCGCGCCGTCATGCACCGTGCCGAGATACATCGGAGCAACATTCTTCTGGTTGGGATCGAAGATCATGTGCCCGGTTACGCCGTCGTATTCTTCAATGCTCGCCAGCGCGTCGTGAATCCGTGCGCGATTCAGTCCGGCCTTGCAAATCGAGTCCAGCAGCGCGTTCATCGCGTCATACGCCAGAGAAGCAAACTGCTCCGGCTTTTCGTTGAATCGTGTCTCAAAGCGTTTGGTGAAGTCCAGCCAGCGCGGATCATTGCGCGTGGGATCGTAGGGAAACACAGCCTCAAATCCCTCGGCGGCGTCTCCCGCTTCAGCCAACAGCGTCGGGCCGAGTGTACGATAAGCGCCGAAGACCCGCTGCTTCATTCCGGCTGCGCGCAACTGCTTCAGTATCGCCGCTGCCTGCGACTCATCCGTCCACAAAACAATTGCGTCCGCGCGTGAGGAGCGAATCACCTGCAACTGTTTTGAGAAATCCGTGTCGCCCGGAAGATACTTCTGTTCGATGACAACCGGATGGCCCAGGCGCCGCGCGGCATCACGGAATTTTGGAACGCCAAGTCGCCCATAGCGATTGTTCACCCTGAGCAGGGCCACGCGCTTCAGGCCAAGTTCAGTAAAAATCCGCCGCGCCAACGTCAGGCTTTGCACACGGTCATCTTGCAGGTCGGTGAAGTACCACGGAATATATGTTTCGGGAATGGTGGGATCGGTCGAGGCGGAGTTGACGATGGGAATCTCCGCACGCAGCGCCACGCGCAGCATGATATGCGTCGTCTCGGAACTGATCGACCCGAAGATTGCCCAATCCCGATCGTCGTAAACCATCTTCACCGCTTCATTTGATGCCGAGCCCCAGATGGTAGGGTCGGTGGGACGGTCGTCCCCGTAAACCGCTTTTGCCTGCCAGTTGTCGTAGTCGTTGTGCAGCATCAGCTTGAAGGGTTTGCCGCCGTAACCGCCGCGCGCATTCGCTTCTTCCACAGCCAGTTGTGCGCCATGCAGCATGCGCAATCCGAAAATCGATTCAGGATTGTGCTCTATCGGACCAATAAATCCGATGCGCACCTCAGTGATGTTCTTCGGCTCAGGCAGGTCGCGCCCCGCGCCGGAGTATATGTTGGGATGCGTATAGTTGAGGTCGTAGGGCGCGGCGAATTTGGCGTACGGACTCAGGTCGGCAGGCTCACCGGCATATGGGACAACCTCACGATCGCGTGGCGGTCCAGGCGGGTGCGCCCCGCACGCGCAGACCTTTGTACTCTGCGCGCCGCAGCTTGAGGCGGCAACCGCGGCCGCCGTGCTTAACGCGACCAACAACCATCCCTTGCGCATGGCAACTACTCCTTGTTGCAGCTAGTCCTGTCCGTGCGGAACATGGCAATGGCTTCGATCTCGATAAGCAACTCGGGACGGCAAAGATGCGCCTGAATTCCTGTGGACGCGGGCAGCGGATCGAGCCCCTGCTCTTTGAAAAACGCAGTGCGTCCGGCATTGAAA
>JBAPYY010000334.1:0-5077 GCA_049284975.1 Occallatibacter sp. | reverse complement strand
GGCAAAACTGTCTTAACGACAAACTGGAAAAGCTTAAGGAGAGTGTTGAGTTCGAGAAGAGATGGAATACCAACGCCATCGATATAAGAGGGAACGCCGACGATATTAAGGACCTGCGGGACAAACTTAAGCAAGCCGAACTCGATCTCTACACCGCCGAAACAAGGATTGAAACCCTGGAAAACAATCTTGCGACAGCGGAAGACGAGATTCAAGAGCTGAAGTTCGGCTCCCGGATACCGCCTCGTCCGGCGAGCAGGAAACCTGCCACTAGCAAGTCCTCCCGCTTTATCCCCGTCACTCCGTCTCCGACGCCTCATCCGACGAGCAAGAAGCCTGACGCTACCAAGCCAATGCCCTCGGTCGGCAAGCCCACTTCCGGGTTCGTCCCCGACTTTCCCCCTATGAGTCCGGCAAGCAAACCAAAGGCTCCAGATAGCAAGCCGACGCCCGCAGTAAAGGACGGTACGAACTGAGGCGAGCGGAGGGGCGCTTTGACCTCTGCTATGCCAATTCGATTCCGGCGATCTCGGCTTCGAGGCCGCCGAACTCGGGGTGCTGGTTTTCGCGGATGCGATAGGCGAGGTCGATGAGGCTCCCCTGTCCGAGGCCAAGCGATGCGGAGCGGGCTGCCTGATCCCAGCCGATGGCGCGCAATGCTCCACTTGCGCCGGGACGTGGCTGCGGCTGAATGGAATCCTGCGCTAATTCCAAACGCAGATGACGCTCCTTCATCACACGCGGCGAACTGAGCAGGCGCGCTCGGCGAGCGACGAAGACCGGCTCGGGGTTGCCGTGGCCGAATGGTTCGAGCTTGCGCAGCCAGCCGACAAGCACAGGCGTGATGCGGTCCAGCGGCAGTTCGGCGTGGATGCGGAGCAACTGCTCGGGCTCGCGTGCTGCCAAATGCTCGTCGGCATAAAGGCGAAGACGGCGCTTGAGCTCGGGAAGGGATTCGGCGGGCAGGGCAAACCCGACCGCGAAGGCATGGCCGCCGAAGCGCGTGAAAAGATCGGCGCAGCTCTCGATGGCGTTGAGCAGTTGGAAGCCGTCCACAGAGCGGCCGGAGCCGTAAGCGATTCCATCCTCGACGCTGACCACGAGGGCCGGTTTGGCGGTGCGCTCGACTACGCGCGAGGCGAGAATGCCGATCACGCCGCGATGCCATCCATCGCCGTCGATTACCAGTAGGTGGTCGGATTCGAGTTCAGATCCTGCTTCGGAATCGTCAGCGAGCATCGCGTCGATGGCGGTGAGCGCCGTGGCCTCGGTTTCGCGGCGTTCGCGATTGAGGCGTTCCAGCTTGGCGGCCAACTCGGCGGCGCGGGCCGCGTCGTGAGTGGTGAAAAGCTCGACTACCTCGGAGGCCACATCCATGCGTCCGGCGGCGTTGATGCGCGGAGCAAGGCGGAAGGCCACATCGAATGCGGAGATTGGTTTGGCTGCCGGGTCGAGAGCCGCGGCGGCGAAGAGCGCGCGCAATCCTGCTCCGGCGGGGCGGCGGAGCTCGCGCAATCCCAACGCTGCGATGACGCGGTTCTCGCCCTTCAACGGCACGGCGTCGGCGATGGTAGCGATGGCGGCCATTTTCAAAAAACTTGGCAGGGACTTTTCGCGGGCGCGGGCAGGATCGCGGCGCTCGAGAATCGCCTGCGCCAGCTTCATCGCAATGGCCGCGCCGCAAAGGAATTTCTCCGGGTAAACGCACGCGGGCTGATTGGGGTTGAGAATGGCGAGCGCCGGGGGCACGCTATCGCCAGCGGCCAGCAAATGATGGTCGGTGATGATGAGGTCGAGGCCGAGGCGGCGCGCGGTTTCTGCCTCGGCAAAGGCTCTCATGCCGGTATCGACTGTAATGACAAGTCGAGCGCCTTCGGCATAAGCGGCCTCAAGCACGCTCGATTGCAGGCCGTAGCCCTCGAGCAGGCGGTGGGGTACGTGGAAGCGGGCGATTCCGCCGAGCATCTCGATAGCCGTCTTAAGCAGCACGACTGCGGTGGTGCCGTCCACGTCGTAATCGCCATAAAGCAATACAGGCTCGCGAGCGGCGATGGCGAGCTCCAGCCGTGCGACCGCAGCGTCCATGCCCAGCATGAGGAAGGGATCGTTTAGATGGGCAATTTCGGGATTGAGGAAGGCGAAAGCTTCAGAAGGCTGGGTGATGCCACGGGCCACCAGCAGCTCGGCCAGCACCTGCGGCAGGCGGGCGGATTTCGCCAGTTCGACCGCCTCGTCCGGATGCGGTTCAGTGAAAGTCCAGCGCTGGCGAAGGAGCTTCCGCGGCGAACCTTGCTTCGGAAGCTCCTGGTTTACTTCAACGCCCAGCGCACCCACTGCGGCTACTCGTCCTCGTCTTCGTGATCGTGCTCGTGGTCGCCGATGACGATCTCCTGGAAGGTCTCGATGTCTTCGAGTAGCGCCTGGAAGCGCTCATACCACTCGGTGGTGGTCTCGTGCAGGAAGACCAGTCCCTGATAGACAAAGCCCAGTTGGATGTAGCCGAGATTTCCGGCGTACTTGCGCAGCCATTGCGCTTCGACCAGTTCAGTGGCTTCTTCGTCGGGGAAGTTCATCTCACCGGCTTCCTCGATCAGGGCTTCCAGTTCCTCGGCCTCGAGCGTCATTTCGCTGAAGGTTACGAACGGAGCGCCAACGAGCTTGGCCATCTCGACAAAGTCTTTCCATGCGTCGGGGTTTTCCTGGCCCTCCCAAACAATGGAGGGGATATCCTCGGTGACGTAACCGGGCAGGCGTTTCAGTCCGTGGCCTTCGATAAAGGCTACCATGTCGTCTTTTAGCGGGAGGAGGTTGTCTGTGCTCATAGTCAATATATATTTTCGCAGACGCGGGCGGGGTGGGCTGCGCAAGAGGAAGAAATCTTCGCCTCAGATAGGCCGAGGGCGCAAATGATAAAATTCTGCGCCCTCGAATCCCGCTCTATATGCAAGGACTTCTACTGAACAATGAGACTGACCATGCCTGAACTCGACACCTGGTGAGTCTGAGGGGGTGGTGGGGAACTGGACCCTCCGCCGCCGCATCCCACACAGGCAACCGATGCGCCCGCAAGAAGAGCCAACCCAAGGCAAGCCGTAACCCATACGCTTCGCGCAGCGAGCTTTCTTCTTAAAAGCACAAGAGGAATCAGAAGAATCGGCAACACAATCCACGAAGTTGCGGCGCCGGAGACAGTTTCAGTAAATACCACTGTGATCTGGTAGGTTCCCTTGGGTGTTGCCGAAGTGGTGGCGATCGTCAACGTGCCAGCTGAATAGCTGCAAGTTGCTCCGGTGGGAAGATTCAGGCACGTTACCGTGGCACTGGTCACACTGGCGGGTAGCGTCACCGGATAGCTGGCCGTAGTGCCGGCCGTCACGGTGGCTGTAGATGAGGTAAAGGTCGGCCCCGTTGCCGCTCCAGATGCTGAGTCCACTTCAAACTGCCACGTATTGGAAGTCCCTCCGCCCGGAGTTGGGGTCTGCACCGTAATAGAACTGGTCCCCGCGCTGGTAATATCCGCAGCCGTAACCGACGCCGTAAGCTGGGTCGAGCTCACGTAGTTTGTGGTCAGAAGGGTCGTGCCCCAGTAGACGGTCGAACCCAACACGAATCCCGATCCATTCACTGTGAGCGTAAATGTCGCGCCGCCTGCGTCTGTAAACGCCGGCGACAAGCTGCCAATGACCGGTGCAGGGTTGGGTACGACCACCACCTGGCTCAACGAGTTTGAAGTGCTGCTGGTAAAGTTTGTGTCGCCGCCGTATACCGCCGTGATCGTGTCAGTTCCCACAGGCAGTGTCGTAGTGGTCAAGCCGGCCGAGCCGCCGGTCAAGGACACGCTTCCCAGACTCGTGCTCCCATTGCTGAACGAAACTGAGCCTGTGGGCGTGCCGCCGTACTTCCCTGAGACCACGGCAGTGAGCGTCACGGATGCTCCCGAGGCCGAAGGATTCAGCGACGAAGTCAATGTTGTCGTAGTGCTAGCCTGGTTCACTGCCTGGCTCACCGCTGTCGCTGTGCTGCCGGTAAAATTCGAATCGCCGCTGTAGACAGCCGTGATCGAATCCGCGCCCACTGGCAGAGTCGTGGTTGCCAAACTCGCCGAGTTGCCGCTCAACGACGCAGTTCCGAGACTTGTGCTCCCATTGCTGAACGTCACCGAACCGGTAGCTACTCCGCCATAATGTCCTAAGACAGTCGCTGTGAAGGTCACGGATTGTTCAAAACTGGAGGGATTCACTGACGAAGTCATCGTCATGGTAGAACTGGCCTTGTTGACGGTCTCGCTGACCGCGGTCGAGGTGCTGCCGGCAAAGTCCGAATCGCCGCCGTAGACCGCCGTGATTGAATCTGCGCCCACAGGCAGTGCCGTGGTGGTCAAGCTGGCTACGCCGCTGGTCAGGGTTGCCGTTCCCAGCGATGTGGAGCCGCTCATGAACTTCACTGTCTCTCCGTTCGGCGGTGTGCCGCCGCTGGAAGAGACTGAAGCTGTCAAAGTTACCGACTCTCCATAATTGGAGGGATTCGGCGCCGGCGCTGGCGTGAGTGTCGTCGTGGTCCCCGTCAGCGCCATGGAGTAGATGAAGCCGTGCAGCTCACCCGCGCTGTCAGCGTAGGTTCCGGCAATCGTGATTCCGCCTGCGCTGGAAGAGATGCCGGTAGCCATGGTTCCGGTGATTGATCCCGAAGTGCCGGCGTTCGGGTCGGTGAGGCCGGTAATCACTCCTGATTCGATTGGGCGTACAAAGCCGTGAATGATGCCGTCCGTATCCACGTAACCGCCTATGATGTCTCCCAGCGAGTCGGTTAAAACGGCAAGCAACCCGGTGCCGCAGAACGTCTCTTCCATGCCTGCCGTAGAAGAGCACGCACTCGAGTCTGCTCCGGCCGCATCGAGTGAGGTGTATGCGCCACCAGCGTTTGTGAACAGAAAACCGTGCTGGGCGCAAGTTGTATCCAGATAATGCCCCGCGACATCCCCTGCCGTGTCAATACTGTCAGCACTGGTGCCGCCAAAGTTTTTCCCATGAGTGTTGATACATTGTGTTGTGCTCGTGCCGGGCGGGTCAATCACAGT
>JBAPYY010000333.1:0-8721 GCA_049284975.1 Occallatibacter sp. | reverse complement strand
CAGAACCAGCAGAAACTCCTCGCCGCCGTAACGGCCGGCACGATCATAGGGACGGATGGCTGCGCCCACCGCCGCGGCAAACCAGCGCAGAGCCTCATCCCCTGCCAGGTGCCCGTAGCGGTCGTTGATGCGCTTGAAATGGTCCAGATCGATCAGCGCTACAACTACAGTCCGTTTTTCCCGCAGAACACGGTCCATCTCCGCCGTAAGAGCGCGCAAAATGGCCACGCGGTTCAACATTCCTGTTAGTCCGTCGTGGGTTGCCTGGATGCGCAATTGCTCACGGCTGGCTTCGAGTTCTTTGGTACGCTCTTGAACCAGCGTCTCCAGGTGCAGGCTTGTTGCGCGCAGATGCCTGACGTAAAAGTGAATGGCGACAGCCAGCAAAAGCAGAGAGGCCAGTCCGCATAGCCCGTAAAACCAGTTTGTTCTCCACCATGGGGGAAGAACTTTGATGTCAACCTTTACCGGGACTGAACAAGCATTCAGGCCTGCATTGCAGGCTTTGGCCATAAAGGTGTATGTCCCAGGAGGAAGTCGGGGAAAAGTCGCGTTGCCGAAGTGGGTCTCCATCCACTCAGGCTGATACCCAACCATCTGTATTTTCAAGGTCAACTCGCTGCGATTGCGCATCGTGGGCGAAGAGATTCGTATGATGAGCGGAGGCCCGGCCCACGGCATGGTAATGTGCCGTGCCCCGAGGTAATTTTTATCGCCGCGCTGAAACTCCGTCAGAAAAACAGTCAACGGTATTGTGTCGAAGACACGTTCGGGATACAGCAGGCGGCTCACTCCGCCACTGGTTCCAATCCATAGCGAACCGTCAGGGGCTTCCCGCAACATCCCTTGATTGACATCGTTCCATATCAGACCGTTCTCCTGGGTGATATGGCGCCAGTTATGGCCGTTCCAAACCACGACACCCATATCGGCTCCCAGCCAGACCCATCCGCGATGGTCTACCAGGATGGCTAAAGGGGCGAGAATGCGCAGGTCGGGGGGAAGTTCCAATTGCCAGGCCCGTAACTTATCTTTGTCCGCAATCAGGCGCCATGTGCCGGTCTGGTCGCCGGTAATCCATATGGCGCCGTCAGGCGCGCAGGCTACGGCCGCAAGCGCACCGCGCATCCCGGCGAGTCCCTCAATCAGCGGGGCAGTCCACGCGCCGTCTTTGAAGCGAACCAGCCGATTGTTGCCCAGGAACCAAAGATCGCCGCCGGGTGACTTGCAACCACCCACAATTCTAGCGGGATCTCCCATCAACGCATCCACGGCTTTAACCTTGGGCAACACGGCAGGGGAGCCTCTGGCTTCTAAGACATACAGGCCGGCCAGGGTTTCAAAATAAATGCGTCCGGAGGAGTCTTTTATGGCGTTGATGACCCGTGCCGCAGTCTTTGCTGTTTGCGCGAAGCGACCTGTCCTGGGATTGATGCGCACGATATCGCCCGACGCAGTTCCCGCCAGTAAGGAGCCGTTGTGGTCGATAACCATTCCGCCCATTTGGCCATAGGCCCACCGCCGCCCGTTCAACAGCGGGCCCGAGGAACCTTCGCGCGGATTGATCCATGCGGGGCCGCTATCTGTCCCCAAAAAAACACGATCCTTACTTAGCTGAGCAATACCCCAGATGCCGGGGGACGGGAGGTTCTGCTGATCTCCCCATCCTTCCCAATCTTCGTAACCTGCCCACTCGTAGAGTCCGTCCCCACGGCTCCCGAACCATAGGTCGCCAGCTGTATCGAAGGTCATGCCAACGATACGGCGGGCGCGTTCCATTCCGTTCGCCTTGCCGATGATCCGCCAAGTGGAGCCATCCCAGCGGGCAATCCCTTCTTTGGCGGGCGCCAAGATTCGTCCTTCAGGGTCCTCTATCAGAGGAGAATGGCTGTATCGGCTCAACACTTCGGAGCCGGGAATAGAGCGGTCAGTAAAGCCGGTAGCCCGCGGAAGCAAGACGGCAACGTGAGCAACGCCACCCGCCCAAAGAGTACCGGCATGATCAAGCAGAACACCCGTCCATCGATCCGCGGGAAGGCCTTTGTCCTCTCCCCATTCAGTTACCCCGCGGTCACGCAGTTGCACTGGAGCCCCGGTCTCCGCGCCTTGCAGCGCTGTCCAATCGTTGGCGGCCCCAGCCTCACGCTCCAGCCAGGAACATAGACTTTTGCCGCAGCCAGCCCAGAAGCGAATAGCGCCATTCGCCTCCCGTACGACGCTCAGGCTGTTCACATTGGCCATATCCGGCAATGAGGCCAGCAGATGGTTTGGAAACAGCGGCAGAAAGGACAGCGTTCTGCCTTCGGCATCGTGCTCCAGCCGGTAAAGGTGTCCGTTTTCAACAACCAGGAGATGGCGCGAGTCTTCGACAACAACGCGCCGCTGGCCTTCGACGTGAATTGGATCATGTCCGGCGGGAAGAAATCGTTGGCCGTCCCAGCGATACAAATCACTATCGGTGGCCACCCAGACGGTGCCATTCGGATCAGAAACTACGTCTCTGATATCGAGGTCGGCAATTCCCTGCTCGGCGCCGTACCGTTCAAAGCCTGAACCAAGAAAGCGAAAGACGCCGTTTTCTGTGCCCATCCACAGGAAACCATTGCGGTCTTTCTCTAAGGAGCTGACTCCAAGGTTATTGAGTCCTTCGGCCTGGCGAAATGCGCGAAAGACATACTGCTGCGCCTGCATGATCGCCGAAAAAACCAGCAAACAGGCGAGAACCCGAATTGGACCAAACCGCGCCATTGCTTCCTTTTACAATACAGCCGCATGAGCGGAGTGCGACAGAAGTATTATCGGCAGTTAATGACGAAAGGGGTAACGATAGTTGAAAAGGGCCATCTCTTGCCGTGCTGGCTAGAGCAGGCACATAAGAGCGTCCGTTTGCCGCATCTCTCTGACTAAGCAGGGCCATTCAGCGCCTTCTCAAGCGCTTCAGCATCCATCAAGGGCGTAAAGCAGGTACGTCCACGGCAGACGATGGCCCAAGCTTCTGCACCGGCCGGCTTGGGAACTTGAAGCAGGACCTCGGCCAGCGCCTCGGGAACGCCTCCTGGGATCAGCCGTTTCGGAGCAATCCGCATCACGGTCTTATTGACGGCAAAGCTGGCTGCGGCTAGCGCCTCAAGGCCTTCGGCATGTGGGCCTGAACCGATTACCACAACCTGCACCGGGTCGAGCAGCAACCGCTCCAGAGCCAGCCCGTAAGAGCCGGCATAGAGACCGAAGTGCTCGGCGATTCCGGTAAAAGCGGCCAGGGTATCCTCGGCGATCTCGCGGTACTCCGCGCGTCCGCTCAGAGCTTCAAGACGCAAGAGGGCGGAAGCAGCGGTGGGGTTGCCGGCCGGAGTGGGCGTGTCTTGCAGCGGCTTGCGCCGCGCGGCCAGCGCGCCCAGCGGCGCGGCTCCATCGGCGGGTGCAGCAGCATCAAAAAACGCGCCCGACTGCCGGTCGTGGAATCGAGCGATCATTGCATCGGCCAGCTTTACGGCCGCATGTAAGTAGCTCATTTCACCGGACGAAATCCAGGCGTCAACGCAAGCATGAACGGTGAAGGCGTAGTCGTCGAGCGTACCTGGCGCTTTTTCCGGCGGCTGCGTTTTCCTGCCCTGTATATCGCCATAAGCGATCACATGGCCCAGGCATTGCGCGCCGTCCCACGCCTCGGCGAGCAGACGATCGAGCGTGAGCAGGGCGAACTCGCGCGTCGAATTCCTGCCGAGCACCCTCGCCGTTTCCAGACAGGCCGTCACCGCCATCGCATTCCAGCCTGTGTAAAGTGTGCGGTCGATGAACGGCGTTGGCCGCTGTGCACGGGCCGCAAGCAGCGCACGCCGAGACGTATCCACCAATTGGCGCAGATCGTCCACGCTCCGGTCCGTTTCAGCGGCCAGATCATCTATGGTCTGGTCAATGTGGAGGACGTTTTTGGCAGGGTTGTGGTGCATGTCGCCCAGTTCCCTCAGGTTCCAATAGCGCAGGGCAATTTTCGAATCGTCCACGGAAAATCCTGCTGACTGCAATGCGTCGCGCGCCTCTCCAAGAGTCCAGGTAAAGTAGTCGCCGTCGTCGTCGAGGTTTATGTCCGCGTCCTGCGAGGCGTAGAAGCCGCCGCGCTCGCGATCGCTCATCGTTCCCTCGAGCCAGTTCACAATCTCTGTGGCCGTCAGACGAAACTCCTCGCGGCTCAGGCTCTGGTAGGCATGCAGATAGTTGCGGAGGAGCTCGGTGTTGTCGTAGAGCATCTTCTCGAAGTGCGGCACGCGCCAGTGTTCATCCACGCTGTAGCGATGAAAGCCGCCAGCCAGATGGTCGTAGACGCCGCCCCGCGCCATTTTTTCGAGAGTTCGAGAGAAAGCATCAACGGCTTGCTGGTTGCCGCGATTCATACCCACTTCCAAAAGCAGGTCGAGAGCTGAGGGGTGAGGAAACTTTGGCTGGGAGCCGAAGCCGCCATTGCGCGGGTCAAACTGCGCAAGAATTGAGCCAACAATTTTATCTACGAGAGCCAACGATAGATCTCCGCCACGGCTGGAGAAGGACTCATTGTGCTCGATGGCTGCCATGACGCTCGCGGCTGTTTCCAGCGCCTCGTCGCGCCGCTCTCGCCACACCTGGGAGAGAGCCGCGAGCACACGCCCAAATCCCGGCCGCCCATAGCGGTCGTCGGGCGGAATATAGGTCCCGCCAAAGTAAGGCCGTCCATCGGGAGTGAGAAAGGCGGTCAGCGGCCAGCCACCTTGCCCGCTGATGGCGGAGACAGCGGCCTGATAGCGCGCATCCACATCAGGCCGTTCGTCGCGGTCGACCTTCACAGCAACAAAATGCTCGTTGATAATCGCTGCGATCTCCGGGTTTTCGTACGACTCCCGGTCCATGACGTGGCACCAGTGGCACCAGACTGCGCCAATGTCGAGCAGAATGGGCTTGTCCTCGGATTGGGCGAGTGCGAAGGCGTCCTCGCCCCATGGATGCCAATGGACCGGCTGTTGACGCGCCGACCGCAGATAGGAACTGGTTGATTGTTCCAGGAGGTTGGCGTGGCCGAGCACGGATTCAATGGGCGCGGGGAGAACGTCCTTGTGCATGAGGTGAGGATACATCGGATGCGGCTAACGCCGCCACAGACTTTGGAAATTGGCGACAGGTCGTTAAAGAATCCGGAATGTCTGCTTGGCCCAGGCATCGAGAATGGGACGAGGCGGAGTTCCTTCTGCCCGAAGCAGTTATATTGGCTATGAAACTTCTATCGGAGATACGCAATGAAACGACTTCTCTTCTTTATTTGTCTTTCTCTCGCGGCAGTTCCCTGCCTGACGGCCGCACCGCCCGTGGCACTTTTTTATATGACCAGATCCCCGGACTCCATCCGTTCGTTCCTGGCGCACTCGTCGCAGATCGATCTGCTGGTGCCTACCTGGTATCAGGTGGACGAGAATGGGCTGGTCACGGGCGCCGCAGACCCGGCCGTGCTCAAGCGGGCACACGACGAAAAGCTGCCCGTAATGCCCATCGTCTCGCTGATGAACAAGAAGGAGTTTCACGCTCTGCTCACCAGCGCCGCTGCCCAGGCTCACATGAACGAGGCAATCATCCGCGAGTCCCGGCTCAACGGCTACACCGGCTTCCAGTTCGACTTTGAGGAGATCGACTGGACGGATCGCGATTTGTTGACGGCGCTGGTGAAAACTTCTGCCGAACAGATGCACGCGGCCGGTTTGCAGCTGACCATTGCCACCGTGCCCAATGCGCCCGGTTACCCCGGCCAGGGCGGGTATTCCAAGTGGATGTTCACGGATTGGCGGGGCGCTTATGACATCACTGCACTGGCCAAGTACGTGGACCTTATCTGTCTGATGACATACGATCAGCACTCCAGCGGAACCGCGCCCGGACCCGTCGCAGGCTGGCCGTGGACCGTAGAGAATCTTGACTACGCCCTGAAGACTGTCCCCAAGGAAAAGCTCTCTCTGGGAATTCCTCTCTATGGCTATCATTGGTACACCGGTGCGCCCATCAAAGATCCTACCTCCGACAAGATGAGGATGCACCCAACCGCCGACGCTATCACCGCGCTCAACGCAGAGCAACTCGCCGAGGCCTACAAGAGCAATATTCAGTGGGATGAACTGGATAAGAGCGCGTGGTTCTTTTTTTACCGGGACCAGTTACGCGAATGGGTCTTCTTCACAGATCAGCGCACCTTCAAGGAGCGCTACGAGTTGGCCCAGCAGAATGGGCTGGAAGGATTCTGTTCGTGGGTGCTGGGCGACGAAGACCCGGCAATCTGGCAGGTTCTTCCACAGCGGCACTGATGAGGAAGGGCAAACCGTAAGGAAGCTCTGGTTAGGTCCATTCTGTCAGACAAACATTCCCTCAGGGGCTAAGGCCCGCGCTGATTTTGCATCCGATGTGGCACGGATAAATCCGTGCCCTTTCAAGACATCGACTTAATCAGGGCTTTCCTGAAAGCTTGCAGGAACAAAAGAAAGGGATGGGCTCACGCTCATCCCTTTCTTTCAACAGGAAATCCGTTCGGGATCAAAAGTGATAGGCCACGCCGATCACCGGATTGTAGATGTTGTACCACTTGTTGGTGGTGAGCGTTGTGTCGCCGAAGGTCGGCACTTTGGTGACCATGCCGCGGAACTCGGCGCGAATGTCGAAGCTGGGGCTGATCTCGCGAGCAACGCCCGCTCCATAAATGGCGCCGATGTCGGTCTGCTGCTTGACGTCCAGCGAGGTGGTGCCGGAGTTGCGGATGGGCAGGAAGATGAATGCGGCCGGTCCGGCCTCGATAAAGGGATTGTACTTGCGGAAATTGAAGCTGCGGACGTAAGCGGCTGACATTTCCTGGGTGCGAGTCAGCACATCGTAGTGGTTGGTGTTGCTGATTACGTAATGAATTGTGTTCTGATAGGTAATTCCGTAGTTGGCCTCGACAGCGCTCGAGGGCGTAAGCATGAAGCGGTAGCTGACCATGGCGCCAAAGGCGCGGTTCGCGCTCACCTGAACGTCGGTGGCCGAGGCGATGAACGGCTCAACGAGACCCGTGCCGCTAAGGCTGATGTCCTGGCGGCTTTCCTGGGCGCTGCCTGCCGCCACGCATACGATCAGCAGAAATGCAATAAAGGCGATCTTCTTCATTCGGTCCTGATCCTCACGACTGCTCAACCGTCCGGCTGGCAACGAGTTTGTCGGTTCCGGTGCTCCGGTTTGAGCCGGGCCCCACTCTCAGCATTGTAACTGGCCGGAGCGGGTCCATGACAGAAGTGAAACCGGGAACGATCTGAGGCTTTAGACGCAAGAGGATGAAAATGGGCGCTTTCCATTGGCCAAAATGCCGCAATGAGCCCCTTTTGTGGGGGCAGGCGCGTCTTTGAACCTCGTGAAAAATAATCTGCCCGTTTAGCCGGTCCGCTCCACGTGGTAGTGAAATGGCGGACCCTGCTGCTGGGCCAGTGTCCTGACTGTGCGCAAAAAAGCTCTTGCCGCGTATGAGAGTGTCGCCTGTCGCCGGTAAACCAGCCTGAGCACGCGCTTCACCTCCAGTTCGTCCACGGGAACACGCACCAGATCCCCGGCCTCCAGTTCCCTGGCCACGGTAAGGTGCGGCACCAGCGCTACCCCGTTGCCCATGGCCACAAACCGCTTGATGGCCTCGATGGTGGGCAGCTCAATGCCCATATTGAGCGGCGTTCGATACTTTTGAAAGGCTTCTATTACCCGTCGCCGCATCGGCGAAGCCACATTGTGGGCGATAAAAACCTCTTCGCCGAGGTCGTTGATGGAGACGCGTTTGGCCTTAGCCAGCGAATGACCGGGACTGACAATGAGGGCCACGCTGTCAGCGTACACAGCAATGCTGCGGTACTGCGCCGGATCGGGACGGTAGGAGATCATTCCCAGCTCGAAGGTGCGCAGGTTCAATTCGTCGGGGATATGCGAGGCCAACATTCGATGCACGGTGACGCTGACTTGCGGAAATTCGTGCCGGTAGAGGTCGATGGCCTGCAGCAGATAAAGGCAGGTGTACTCATTGGCCGCAAGTTGCAGCCTGCCCCGCTCCAGGCTCTTCAGCTCATCGAGCGCGCTGGAAGCCTCCCGCCGCAACGCGAGCAAGCGCAGTGCGTAGTCGCGCAAAAGCACTCCGGCGGCGGTAAGCGATCCGTCCCGCGCTGCCCGGTCAAAGAGCGTTTCACCCACCGAGGCTTCCAGCTTGCGAATTACCTGGCTCACCGCCGGTTGCGTTCTGAGCAGCCGCACGGCCGCACGCGAGAAACTGTGCTCCTCAGCGACGGCGAGAAAGGTTTCGAGTTGGTTCAGTTCCATAAAGGCCTCCGGCCAGGGATCAGAAGTCAGGGGGCAGGGGTCAGTCGATCCGTGACCTGATGGAGGTTTCAGGCTTCATTCGGAAGCAACCAGATAGTGGTCTAGAGCGACCGCCAATCGTGAAAATACATTACCTGATCCCTGACCCCTGATTTCTGATCACTGCTTCACCATAAGCAATTCTAATCGCTTCTACAACAATTATAACTTTGCCTTATGAGGCCAAATGCTGGAGACTGCAAGTGTCGGAACAATTTTCCCTGGGAGGCAGATTCATGGCGTCAGATCGCATCGTCTTTTTCGATACCACGCTGCGCGACGGCGAGCAATCGCCAGGCTGCAGTATGACGACGCAGGAAAAGCTGACCATGGCACATGCCCTGGAAG
>JBAPYY010000332.1:0-2915 GCA_049284975.1 Occallatibacter sp. | reverse complement strand
TCATCATCCCTCGCACCTGCAACGTCCCACGAAATCCGGTACTGATTCTGACCACGTTCAAGGGGCGCGATCGTGAGCGTCTGGATTGAGGGCGAATTGGTTAAACTTGTTTGCGCGGGCGGGCGTACCTTGACGGTCCCAAGGATTCTCTCGAGGGTTGAGTAAATCTTTCCAACGTCAACCTGCTTTAAGTCGTCTACGGCTCCGTACCCCGCGGTTGCCACACCATAGCCTATTTCGTAGCATGAGCCGCGAATAAATCCGTGGTAATAGATTGCTGAATACCCTTGCATCATCGCGGCTTCTGATTCCTCATGCCCGCGAAACTCAATACCGCTGATCCTTTTCAGGAGATGCTTGTCGGGGTCTGAAATTTCGTCTGGTAAATGCCCACATTCCTCTCTGGTCAGATACGAATTCACGCTCACCGTGAAGAACGCATTTACCAAATCTGTGCCTAAATAAGCATCATGCGGCGTCTCGACGGTAACCAAACGCTTTCCGGGAGTGTCAAACTCCATTGGGATGGGCCCAGGCATACCCAGCCCTTTATCATCGTTACCCAAGGCTCCTTGTGTGAGTTTGTACCCCTCGGGGTATTGGAAGGAAACTCCATACTTTGTGTCGGAGTATTTCAACTGACCGAAAGCGGTCGAGGACAATCCATAGAGGCAAAGCGCGATCAATGCTTTCACCGGAGGTATACCTCGTTCCAGGACGATTCCCAAATAGCCAACTATAGCCCGCAGCTAGAACATTCGCAAACCTTTGATGTCACTTCAAGATTACTGTCAGACCCTTGCGCCGTTCCAGGCTGCGAAGGGGGAGCCTGTTTAGAGCCTCCCCCTCGCTGGCCGACCTAATACCGTGTCACTGCGGTATCACCAGCAGCCCGCTTTCCAGCAGCTTTTCCGTCAGCCGGTCGATGGCCTGCGGAAACTTGTAAGAGATGGTCCGGACCGCCATCCCCAACAGGCTTGCGGCTTCGGCCTGGGTGTACTCCTGCAGTATGATGCGGCTGAGCATCATGCGGTCGAGCGAACCAAGCTGGTTCAGGCATTTTTCCACATCGAGAACGAAGATCACCGCGTCCTCGAAGGTGCGAATGGGGCGGCTGGAACACCACCCCCTGGCGATTGGGTCGCCCAGTATGTTGGGTGCCCTGCCCACCTGCATTGACGCGTAGAGGTAGCGCCGCAACAGGCTCTCCGTATGCTTGCGGTAAAAGCCGAGGCTGATGACCGGCCCGGCGGAGGGCGCTCTGACGGCCGGCTTTGCCGCCGGAGCCGCGGGCGACGCTGCTTCCCACGTTCTTCTGCGTGGCTGCCATGCGGGCTGCGGGCTGCTCACTCCCCAAACTGTCGGTAACTGAAGGGCTGCGCTCATTGAGCACCCCCGGTTGCTTCCGCCACCGCCCAGACTCTGACCAGCGTCTTGCGGGCGGGACGGCCGCGTCGTTTGCGGCTTTCGGGCGTGGGAAAGTCCTGGAGCTTGGTCTCACATCCCTTGCAGTACACACTCCCCTGGGTCTGGGCGCGGTACCAAAGACAACCGCACCCCTCGCAAATTTTCAAATGCACGCACAAATCCATGACGAAATCTCCATATTCTTGTTTTCTCCCGACGGTCTTGTCTTCGAATTTTGTTTCCGCGGGGCAGAAAGAACCGGGTTTGGCTGCTCAGGTTTCTTTTGACCTGATGGGGGATTGCCTCCGGAATTCTTTCGTTTCTTGTCATGCTCATGGCGCGCAGATCCTGGAATTCCGATGGCTGACTGCCCCGAACGCCATTCAGGATCGTCTTGGAGCGGGGAAGAGAAAGCCGGAGGAGATTTTCATCCCCCGGCCATTGTTCATGGACCGCTGGAAAGGGGCGCGATATCGCCCGTTTCATCCTTGCGGCAATGAAGAGTTTCTCACGAAATTCCCACAGGTTAGCACCGGATTAAGTAAAGCAAATCTAGATAGATGCTTCACCTGCGTCAATCTCCCTCAACCGCCTTTTGATTCTGTGCTTTCCAATATCCGAGCAAGCGCCGAAAATGAAGGCCAAGTAGCCATTCCATGTTTTCATACAGAAAATGGAGAGAGTTCATCCCCATTGCTGGTGGCGGATTATCCACAGATGAACTTTACGCAGATGCACGAGCGACTGCGCCTGGAACTGCTACGCAGGATTCAGCGGGGAACGGTCAGCGTATCGCTTTTGGCGCGCCAGACCGGCTTTGGGCAATCGCATCTGTCAAATTTTCTGCATAGCCGGCGGCAGCTTTCGCTGGAGGCGCTGGATCGAATTCTGGCGGCGCAGCATATGGGAGCGGTCGATCTTTTGCCCGCCAGCTACCAGGGGCAGGCATTGCCTGTCGATGGCGAAAGCAGCGCGGTCCCGGTCGTCTCCCATGCGGCGGCAATGTTTGAGCCACACATCCGGCCCTCGGCGATGCAATCGATGCTGCATCTGCCCGCTGGGTTGTTGCAGACCCTCCGGGCCCGGGCGTCGAACTCACGCCGCGCCTGGCAGCGATTTGTCGCGGTGCGCATACCGGGAGCCGATGCGCTGGCGATGGAGCCACTGATACTGCCGGAGGCCATCACTTTGATTGACCGGCATTACAACTCGCTGATTCCCTACCGGCCCAACCGGCCTAATCTGTATGCAGTGCGCCACGGAGCGCATCTGACCTTGCGCTATGTGGACTTTGTGGCCAGCCGTCTGGTGCTGCGGCCGCACAACATCGCTTTTCCCGTGGACCTGCTGGAGGTGGGCTCAGGCGAGCCGCCCAGCGAGCTTCTGGCCGGCCGCATCGCGCTGATTTTGAATGAGCCGTGATAGGTTCTACTCCGGGTGTGCCGTGTCGGGATTGTCGAATCGCGTGAACTTGGCCACAAAGTTCAAATGAACGGTGCCAGTGGGAC
>JBAPYY010000331.1:0-3116 GCA_049284975.1 Occallatibacter sp. | reverse complement strand
ATTCTTTCCTGTCCAACCCACTCCAGCCGCCGTCGCCAGCGCCCGCTCCACCACTGGACCGGTGTCCACAAAGGAGCGCGCCTCAAAGCCGCCAAGCCGCTCATGCAGTCGCGCCTCCAGCGCCTTCATCCGCTTGAGCAGTATTTTGTGGTAATCGCTTGGCCGCCTTGCACCGCTTGCATCCACCTTACCCGACCATGCGTAGCGCGCAATCCATCCCGCTCCCTCGGCTGCCGGCTCAGTTGAACGTGGCTGATGGCTGTTGTAATTCGCCAGGCAAACCAGCACCGATCGCGCCCACGGAAACGGAATCCCTGCGCGCGACCGCAGCAGCCGAGCCGCCTCATTCTCCGGCGCAGGTTCCTTCCGCTCCAGGTAACTCATTGTTCCCGCGCGGCCCGCCTGCACCCACTCGTCGTACCGCGCCGCATCCCGCTCTTCATTGGCGTGTGGCAGTGCAACCAGCCCGGCTTCGGCAAACCCCGCCTCCAGCGCCAGCGTACGCGCTCTCGACCAGCCTACGGACGCGCCGTTCATCTCGGAGTCATCGGAGCTTAACATCGGTCTGGGAAAATTGATAGACATGGAACCATCGGCACTCCTGTTTGCGTATTAACCATTAGCGTGTTCACTTGCGGACAGCGGGAAGCGCAATCGGACACTTGAAGCCACGGCACTAAATGAGGAAATGCTTCTATCCCCTGCGATTTCAGCATATTCCTTCCTCTGCGGCTTTGGCCGCTAACGTGCCTTCTTACATAAGCGTGGGTCCGGCGTCCAAAAAATATGCGGCCCATGCTGCAAAGCGGCTCCCCTTGGCCGCGAACCACGACCTGTAACGCTACTGAAGCGAACGCCACAATAGTGCTAGCAGGCCCTAATCATCACGGAGGTTTTACCATGACCGGCACAATATCAAACCCGATGCAATCGGCAATCTTCCCCGCCGGCGAAATGAACGAAATGTCCGGATCGACGCAACTGACAGAACAAGCCAATATGGCCGAACTGGTTCGGGGCACCGAACAAGGCTTGCTGGCATGGCTTGCGCCCCTGGTGAGCCGGCAAAACGTGACGCTCGATTTACGTCCAGTCGAGCGCATTGACGCAGCCGGCATCGCCGCCCTCATCTCGCTCTACTCCACCGCCAGCCAGGCTGGCCACTCTTTCAAGGTGGCGAATCCCTCGCCCCATGTGGCTGAAATCCTTGCGCTGGTTGGCCTTGACCGGATTCTCATACCCCAACGCTCGTTTTGGAGTGACAATTCCGGTCAGTGTTTCGAATCCACAGCCGCTTGAATCTGCCCGGCATGGACGCAAAACCCCATGCCAAAGCCCGTTTTTGTCTCTAACTGCTCAGGAGTCCCGTGCCGGAATGGCGCAGGATTCCTGTGCTGTTTTGGCCGTATGTGACCTCCGGCACAGGCAACTGTATACTTAAGACGATATTCGTAAGTACGACTACAGCGGTTTTCCAAACTGCATTACCCCGCAAGCACGTCCGCTGAGTGGCTGTCGCCTTAAGGGAAAGCCACCCCGCACGGACCCGGCAAGGGCGCGTGAATTGGAGAACCGCTCTAACCGAATCCCGCGCAGCGCAGCCCGATGCCTGGATGACCCGCACGCGCTCAGCCTCAAAACCGCACGATTCCAGTGGATTTGCTGAGCCAGTGTCTTGCCACCCTCTCATAGGCGTCGCCAAAGCGGCATCTTAGATAGGGAGGTTTTATCCCATGACGCAGGGCGTTCTGGAGCAGTCGGCCGCTGAAAAAGCGGGCACAACCTCAACCCAGCATGTGTATTTCTTCGGCGGCGGCAAGGCCGAGGGCAACGGAAAAATGAAAGACGATTTGGGCGGCAAGGGCGCCGGACTGGCCGAGATGACCAATGCCGGACTGCCGGTGCCTCCTGGATTCACCATCCAGACCGAGGCTTGTCGCGAGTACATGCGCGGCGCGCTCTCACCCAAGGTCAATACCGAGATGTATGCCGCTCTTGAGCGGCTGGAAAAGCTGCAGGGGCAGAAACTGGGCACGGGCGATAATCCCCTGCTGGTTTCCGTGCGCTCCGGCGCCAAGTTCTCCATGCCCGGCATGATGGACACCATTCTCAACCTCGGCCTTAACGATGAGGCTGTTGAAGCGCTGGCCAAGCGCAGCAATAATCCCCGCTTTGCTTACGATTCCTATCGCCGCCTGATCCAGATGTTCGGCGACGTGGTGCTGGACGTTCCCAAGAAGCATTTCGAACACATCTTCGACGGCGTCAAAAAGAAAGCTAAGGTCAAGTTCGATTACGAGCTCAAGCCCGAGGCGCTCAAAGAGATCATCGCCGAGTATAAAAAGCTCGTTAAAAAAGAGACCGGCAAGGACTTTCCGCAGGCCCCGCTCGATCAGCTCGTGCAGGCGCGCGACGCCGTTTTCCGCAGCTGGATGAACGAGCGCGCCAAGACCTATCGCCGCATCAATCGCATTGATGACTGGCTGGGCACAGCGGTCAACGTGCAGGCCATGGTTTATGGCAACCTGGGCGATAACTCCGGAACCGGCGTAGGCTTCACGCGCAACCCGGCGACCGGCGAGCACGCCTTCTTCGGCGAGTACCTGATGAACGCGCAAGGCGAGGATGTTGTCAGTGGCGTTCGCACGCCGTTGCCCATCAGCGAGCTTGAGCGCGCCATGCCGGAATGCTACGAGCAGTTGAAATCCATCACCGGCAAGATGGAAAAGCACTATCGCGATATGCAGGATTTCGAGTTCACCATCCAGGATGGCAAGCTCTATATGCTGCAGACCCGCAACGGCAAACGCACCGGCCTGGCCGCTGTTCGCGTGGCCATCGATATGGTCAAGGAAAAGCTCATCACGCAGGAAGAAGCCATCCACCGCGTCGAACCGAATCAGTTATACGACTTCCTGGTGCCCCGTTTGATCGAGAAGGGCGAGAAGATTGAAGTGCTCGCCACCGGCCTGCCGGCTTCGCCCGGCGCGGCTGTCGGCCAGATCGTCTTCTCCGCTGAAGAAGCGGTCAAGCAGCACGCTGCCGGCAAATATCCGGTGATCATTCTTGTCCGCGGCGAAACCACACCTGAGGACATTGCGGGCATGGAAGTGGCC
>JBAPYY010000330.1:0-2672 GCA_049284975.1 Occallatibacter sp. | reverse complement strand
GATGCTGCTCAGCTGCCGAATCCTCGAGTATTCCCTCAATCCGATCATTATCAATGGCAAAGCCGCGGGCATTTCTGTCTTCGGTAAGGATGTGACGGAGCAGAAAGCGGCTGAAGAGTCGCGCCGTTTTCTTGCCGAGGTGGTGGAGAGCTGCGAGGAAGCCATCATTACCAACGCGCCGTCCGGCGAGGTCCTCACCTGGAACAGGGGTGCGGAAACCATTTTCGGCTACTCTGCCAATGAGGCAATCGGAAAACCCCTCTCCATGGTCGTCGCGCCCGAACTACGAGAGCTTGCGGGGAGGCAGTTCAAGGAACTACTGAGAGGCGCACCCACGCTCGAAACTCAGGGAGTAGCGTTGCGCAAGGATGGAAGCAGGACTCGCGTTTCCGTGACCACCTGGCCTATCAAGAACGCCGCCGGTGAAGTCACGGCAGTCTGCACCATCGTTAGCGATATATCCATTCGACATGAAGCGGAAAAAACCAGCGCTTTGCTGGCCTCAATCGTGAACTCCTCCAGGGACGCGGTTCACGCAGTCAATCTGGATGGCACGGTTATTAGTTGGAACCGCGGCGCCGAGGATCTGTTCGGATACGCGAGCGAGGAGATCATCGGCAAAAGCATCGCCATGCTCGCGCCGCCCGGCCGCGGCCACGAGGTGGCAGGCTTCATGGGAGTCGTTGCGAAAGGGGAAATCGTCGCCCCTTTCGATACATTTCTTCGCAGTAAGGACGGATGCGAGATTGAGGTTTCGCTCTCTATTTCTCCCATGCGGAATTCAGTCGGCGAGGTGGTGGGCGCTGCCGCAATCGCACGCGACATCCGCCAGCGCAAGCTGGCCGAGCGGGCGCTTCAGGAAGCCGAAAAAAAGTATCGGGACATCTTCGAAGGTGCGTTGGAAGGAATTTGTCAGGTGTCTCCGGAGGGCAAATTTCTAGCCGCAAATCTCGCCTTGGCAAGGATGCTGGGCTACGATTCGCCGGATGAGCTCATCTCCATGGCCAGAGACCTGGCCCAGGATGTGTGGGTAAACCCGGGTGAACGCTTGCTGTATCTTCGGCACCTCGAAGAACACGGCTCGGCTCACGGATTTGAGTGCCAGTTTAAGCGCAAGGACGGCAGGCACATTTGGGCTTCGTTGAATGACCGTGGCGTTTATGGGACAGATGGGCGATTGCTTTATCTTGAAGGCTTCATGGAAGACATCACCGAGCGAAAGCGGGCCGAAGCGGCGCTGCGCGAGAGCCTGGATGGCCTCAAGGAATCGCAGGCAATTGGAGGAGTGGGCAGTTACGTTTTGGATATCGGAACAGGCGAGTGGACCAGCTCCGATGTCCTGGATGGCCTGTTCGGAATCGACCGGGAGTACAGCCACACGGTGGCCGGATGGACGGCCTTGATCCATCCAGATGACCGCGCCATGATGGGTGCCTATTTCGCGGAAGAAGTGGTCGGCAAAGGCCAGACCTTCAATAAAGAGTACCGTATTGTCCGTCAGACAGACCACGCTGAGCGCTGGGTCAACGGAGCCGGTAGGCTGGAGTTCGACGCCCAGGGGCGGCCATTTAGGATGCGCGGCATCATTAAAGACATCACCGAGAGCAAGCTCTCAGAGATGCAACTGCGCGATAGCGCGGAGCGCTACCGCGCTACATTCGAGCAGGCCCCGGTCGGCATTGTTCATTCCTCTTTTGAAGGGCTGATTTTGCGTTGCAACTCGCGTTTCGCCGAGATGATCGGTTACCCTGCCGAAGATGTTCCCGGCCTCACCATCAAGCAGATCACAGCGCCGGAGGATCTGACGAGAAGTCTGGCGTTCATGGAGCGCGTTTCCAGCGGAACCGGTGCAGAAGTCTTGGAGAAGCGATATATCCGCAAGGACGCAAGCCTGGCGTGGGTCAAGATGACTGTCGCCACTCAACGCGACGGCGAGGGGAAGCCCATTCACTTCATCGCTTTCGTTGAAGACATTAATGCGCGTAAGGAGGCAGAAGCACTTCTTACCCAGGCTTCGCAGGCGCTGCAGGTCAGCGAAGAGCGCTACCGCACGGTGTTCGAGACCAGCCCCGATGCGGTCATGATTTCGCGCATGAGCGATGGGGTAATCCTCGATGTCAACCAGGCATTCCTCGATTCAGCTGGCTTCGAGCGCAGTGAAGTCGTCGGGAGCACAACGCGAAAGCTCGGTGTATGGGTGAGTGATAGCGATTTGCAAACATTTGTCGATGCGTTGGAAAGAGACTCAATGTGCCGGAATATGGAGGTTCAGTCCAGAAAGAAGAATGGCGAGATATTTTGGATGAGGATCTCGGCGTCCCTGATTGAGATTGGCGGGTGCCAATGCAGGATTTCTTTCGCGCAAGACATCTCCCTTGCCAAGGCGGCTGCTGAAGCGCTGCAAGTCAGCGAAGAGCGCTACCGCACGGTGTTCGAGACCAGCCCGGACGCGGTCATGATCACGCGCATGAGCGATGGTGTAATCCTCGATGTCAATCAGTCATCTCTCGATTCGGCTGGGTTCGAGCGCGCCGAAGTCATCGGGCGCACGGCGCGCGAACTCGGTCTCTGGGTGGACGATCGCGATCGGCAGAGATTTGTTGACACGCTGCTCAGGGACTCCAAGTGTCGAGATATGGAGGTGGAGTCCAGAAGAAGGAACGGCGAGGGTT
>JBAPYY010000329.1:0-1694 GCA_049284975.1 Occallatibacter sp. | reverse complement strand
TTCATGTTGTGCATTTGCGTATCGGTAATGGTGTAGCTGACTTCGCCGGAGGTGGTTGGCGTTATCTCCTCGTTTGAGGCGGTAATGGTTATCGACACATTGTTTGCGGCCACACTCAATGCGATGTCCTTCAGTTCAATCTGATCGTCGATGTGGACCGAAATGCCCTTGCGCAGCAGGCTGTTGAATCCCGGCGCGGACACTTTCACATCGTAGGTACCGACACGCACGCCGACAAACGAGAAGAAGCCGGCCCCGTCACTCTTTGCGGTGCGCACTACGCCCGAGGCTTCGTCGGTGATGTTCACCGTGGCGCGGGGAATGACCGCGTGGGTCGGGTCGGTTACCGTGCCGGTGAGTGTTGCGCCGTTACTCTGCGCGCGCGCCCCCGGGTTGCTACAGATCACAAACAAGACGAACACAGTTACAGTTCCCAGCATGAGGCTGAGCTTTTTCATCTTTTTCCTCCCTGGCCTTCCTTGAAGACAAGACACGAGTTGCCGCATTTCCGAGCTTCACGAGGCTTGCCGTAGCCTGCAGTACCGCATGATAGACCTTTAAATGAGCGGCGCGAATCCGACGAAAGTCGGATTGGGGAGAATCGAGCAAGCGGCACGTAAGTCGCAGACAACAACATGGTTCTGCGCAAAATTCGCGGCGTTTGAAAATTGCGGCCGAGCGGCGGAGACAACGCCGGCGAAGCGGCGGGCACGCCAGTCTGAAATTCCGCGGCACGGCGAACGGGAATGGAAGCTCCGCGCACGTAGTTGTTGAAAAAGATGAATCCCGCTTGGGAACGAACGGCAACGCGCGGAGCCGGGAGATCGGCGGAGTTACGCGGCTGCGAAGCGGAAGCGTGGACGGTCATGGGCGTAAGAGCGGCGCCGAAGTCGTTCAGGAAGTGAGTAGCTCGCAGCTAACAGAAACCGGAGGTAACGGACGACACCTGTAGCGCAATGAGGAGTCCATTGGAGCCCTCATTGCACCCTTAACGAACCCAAGACGTCTGTCAATTCGCCCCCTGCTATTTCAACCAAATTGTTTTTGATGAGATTTTGGCGCGGCGCACCTTTTGGCTTCGGCAAAGCCCGCCGGGTGCGTCCGATTCCTTGACTCTGATACGAATGCAGAAAAAGAGCGCGGCAGTGGCAACGGCCGCTATAATATCATGGCCGGGAAAGAAAAATAGAAACTCCGGCTGATACTAATCGCGTATGGAAGAGAGACGGCTCGTGGTTCGAAAAGCTACGCGCAAGGCAGCTGCGAAGCCGCCCGATATACGCACCGTCGCAGCCCTCGCAAAGGTCTCCATCGCAACCGTCTCGCGAACGATCAACGGCTCTACGGCGGTCACAGAGCGTCTTTCAAAGCGTGTCTGGAAGGCGATTGAGCAGTTGAATTACTTTCCAAATTCCCACGCCCGCGCCCTGGTATCTGGCCGCAGCCGTCTTTTTGGCATCATTGTCGAAAACATTACCAATCCCTTCTTCCCCGAACTGATCCAGAGTTTTGAAGAGGTCGCGATCGCCCATGGATACGAGATCTTGGTGAGCTCATCGAATAGCGACCCAGCCATTTTGGCCAACTGTGTCCGCCGCATGTTAGAACGCAAGGTGGAGGGTGTGGCCGTACTCAGTTTTGGCGCGGAAGAGCCGGTCCTTGACGAACTGGTGCATCGCGACATTCCAATGGTG
>JBAPYY010000328.1:0-2579 GCA_049284975.1 Occallatibacter sp. | reverse complement strand
ACGCAGTTCAACAAGATTCTGCAAGGCAACGGCATTGGCCTCAAAGTCGATCAATGCCGCGAGATGTTGCGCGTTCCATCGCGCGCCGAGGACCAGCACTTCGAGATTATCGGCGACACCGGCAGCGGCAAAACAACCATCATCATGCAGATGCTCCGCCAGATTCAGGCGCGGCGTCATTCGGCGATTCTCTATGACCCGGCCTGCGAGTTCATCGAGCGATTCTATGATGAGAGCCGCGGCGACATTGTCCTCAATCCGCTGGATCGTCGCTGCCCGTATTGGGGACCGTCGGAGGAACTTATCCGCCGCGCCGAGGCGCGCACCGTTGCGGCCTCTCTCTTCCAGCCGACCAACGACCGCAAGGGTGAATTTTTCATTGAAAGTCCGCAAAAGATATTCGCGCACTTGTTGCTTGATCTGCCGTCGCCGCAGCAGTTGGTTCATTGGATGTCGCACCCGGAAGAGATCGACCGCCGCGTCAAAGGCACCGAGCTTGCATCGCTTATTGATCCGTCCGCGCCGCAACAACGTTCCGGCGTACTCGGCTCGTTGAGCCTCGTTGCTGACAGCTTCCGTTTGCTGCCCAAGAAGGAAGATGCCAAGACGGAATGGACCGCGCGCGAGTGGTCAAAAGAACGCAACGGTTGGATCTTCATTACCTCGCAGCCCGCCGAGCGCGAGGCACTTCGTCCCTTGCACAGCCTATGGATTGATATGCTCGTTCTCCGATTGCTCAGCGCGCCCAGGCCCGAGCAACATCCGGTCTGGTTTGTGTTGGACGAGCTGGCCAGCTTGCAGAAATTACCGCAGCTCCACACAGCGATCACGGAGAATCGCAAGTCTCGCAACCCAATTGTTCTTGGCTTCCAGGGCAAGGCGCAATTGGAAGTCATCTATGGTCACCTGGCCGAGGTCATGCTCTCGCAGCCTGCCACCAAGATATTCCTCAAGACCACGGAGCCGAACGCCGCCGAATGGGTCAGCCGCGCCATCGGCAAGGTCGAGATTGAACGCATGAAAGAGACGCATTTTGACGGCAGCCGTACAGGGAGAAATTTCTCGCTCGATAGGCAAACCGAGCCGTTGGTTCTCGACTCCGAGATCAGCGGTCTCGAAAATCTGAACGCCTACTTGAAGCATGGCAACTACGTTGCCCGCTTCTCGTTTCCGGTACTGGAGGTACCACCGTCGAAGCCAAAGTTCATCGAGCGATTGGAAGATGACTATATTGTTCGCGAGCCGAAAGCGGCGCAACCAGAAACAGCAAAGGACGATGCTCCGATAACAACGTCGAAGGCTGCAAGCAACGGACACACAGCTACCAATATTGCGACGAAGCCTGCCGATGATGCACGCGAAGAAACCCAAGCAACATTGCCTTTTGGCACGGGGATATAAGCCATGCTGACCATCTCAAAGCCACTTTCCGCAGGACAAGCGCAGAACTACCACGCCAAGGAATTCACGGCGAAAGAACAGAACTATTGGTCACAGCGCGGCGTGATTCAAGGTGAATGGCAGGGTCGGCTTGCATCGCAGTTCGGCCTTGCCGGAGCAGTCACCGCCGAGGACTTCGCCAAGCTCAGTCAGGGCGAGCACCCGCAGACCGGCGAACAACTTGTCCGCCAGCGGGCCTCGTATGAATATCAAGATGCGGATGGCAAGACCATCAAGACAATGGAGCATCGCGCCGGTTGGGATGCGACTTTTTCCGCGCCCAAGTCCGTTTCGCTCACCGCGCTTGTCGGCGGTGATCAAAATGTGCGCGTGGCCCACCGTGATAGCGTGCGCGTCGCGCTGGAGCAGCTTGAGCATTACACGCAGGCCCGCATCGGCGGCAATCATGCGCCGGAGACCACGGCGAAATTCGTTGCCGCCAAATTCGAGCACGACACCGCCCGCCCGGTCGATGGCTACGTTGCGCCGCAGCTTCACACACACGCTGTTGTATTCAATGTGACCGAACGGGACAACGGTCAGGCCCGCGCCGTTCAGCCACAGAGCCTCTTTGCTTCGCAGCAGTTCGCAACTGCGGTGTATCAGTCGGAATTGACTTACCAGCTTCGCCAACTCGGTTACGAAATCACCGTTGGTCGCAGCGGAGCGCCGGAGATCAAGGGCTATACGCAGGAGTATCTTGACGCGTCCAGCCCGCGTAGCCAGCAGATTCGTGGGTATCTGGAGCGCACCGGACGCACAGGTTCTGAGGCAGCGGAGATCGCCGCGCACTCCACCCGCGACCGCAAGGAGATCCATTCGCCGGGCGAAGTCATGGCGGCGCATCGCAAGCTCGCTGCCGACTTCGGACACCAGTCCGAGGCAGTCGTCCGCGCCGCGCGCGAACGGCTTGAGCATCGGGAGAAGCCGGTCAATACGATTGATCGCGTTCGGGAATCGCTGACATTCTCCCGAGACAAGAACTTCGAGCGCGAAGCTGTCGTCGATGAGCGCGCCCTGATCCGTGACGGCCTCCGTCGCGGCATGGGTGACATCACTTATGCCCAGGTGCGCGGCAACTTGGATGCCCGCCTTGCATCGGGAGAATTTCAGATTGTCGAGCGGTCGCAGAGTCAGCC
>JBAPYY010000327.1:0-13217 GCA_049284975.1 Occallatibacter sp. | reverse complement strand
TGTATTTTGTGAAGGAACTTCAAAGGCAGGACACCAGGGAGGGATACCTCGAATCTTAACGGTCGCCGTCCCAGGCGCTACACTGGAGTTCACCATGGTCTTTGTTCTCGACAACTACGATTCGTTCACTTACAACCTTGTCCAGTACCTCGGGGAGCTGGGCGCGGAGGTTGAGGTCTATCGCAACGACGAATTAACCGTGGAACAGGTTGAGGCACTTAGACCGGAACGTATTCTGCTCTCGCCCGGCCCCTGCACTCCGTCCGATGCGGGAATTCTGGTTCCGCTGATTCGCCACATGGCTGGCAAAGCGCCTATTCTAGGCGTCTGCCTGGGTCACCAGGCAATTGGCGAGGCCTTTGGCGGCGAAGTCGTCCGCGCCAGCCACCTGATGCACGGCAAGACCAGCACAGTCACCCACGACGGCAAAGGCATCTTCACAGGACTCGATTCGCCGCTCACCTGCACCCGATACCACTCCCTGATTGTGGCCAGGGAGTCGTTGCCAGCCGAACTCATGGTCACGGCCAGCACCCCGGAAAACGACGGCAAAGGTTCCGTGATTATGGGCCTGCGCCATCGCAAGCTGCCCATCGAGGGCGTGCAGTTCCACCCCGAGAGCGTTTTGACCGAGGGTGGCCACCAGATGATCCGCAACTTCTTGAGCATGTAGGGGCCATGGAAAGAACAATGCGCCGCATCAGCACCGCCTCCCTCGTAACTCCTTTGGCAATTCTCGCTTTGGCAGTTTTCGCACTGACGCCGCATTTGCGCGCCCAGACTGCGCCCTCTCTTCAAGCCCTTTCCACGGAATCCGCGCCTATCGCGCCCATCGCCATCGTGCCCCTCGACAACAAGAACCCCGACGCAGCGGCCAAAGTTACCGGCGCGCTCGAAGTTTCGCAGGGAAAGGCCGTCATCGGCGCCAGCGGCACGGTCACGTCCGGCAATCAGACGACCGAAGTTGTGCTGCCGCACCGCGGCGTGCTGCGCGTCTGTGCTTCGACAACCGTGAAACTGGCCGCAGGCGCCAGCGTCACAGCAGGCGAAACGCCCGGCCTGATGATGGCACTCGATCACGGAGCAGTCGAAATGAGCTTCGCTACCACCCGCGACACCGACATTCTGCTCACGCCGGATTTCCGCATAGCTATGGGTTCGCCGGGCGCGGCGGAAGTCAAAGTGCGCCTCGGCCAGAACGGCGATACCTGCGTTGATAACGCGGCAAAGAACGCGCCTTACGTGTCGGTCAGCAGCGTCTTTGAGGGCGGCGATTACCGCGTGCAGTCCGGCCAGCGTGTGATGTTCCAGCATGGCAGCCTGCGCGAAGTAGTGGATAACGAGAAGGAACCTTGCGGCTGCCCGCCTGCCGCGCCCAAGGGTAACGAGTTTCCTCTGGCGCAGAGCGAGGGACTTGCGCCCACGCCCAAACCTGCAGCGCCGAATGCGGTCTCGCTGACTTCAGCCGCGCCGCAGGCCATTCCGCCGCTGGTTTACAACAGCGCCGAGCACGCCCCGCAACCTGCCGCCGAAGCAACTCCAGCAGCCAGCGCAGCCAAGCCCGCGGCCAAGAAAAAGTCCGGCTTCTTTGGCGGCATCGGAAAATTCTTCCGCCACATCTTCGGCGGGGAGTGAAAGGGCAGGGAATAGGGAATAGGGAATAAGAGGCTTCCTGCTATTGCAAGGCAACCGTAGCCCGCCCGGTCGGCGTGATTTTTGCTCGCTGCGCAGCCGCTTCGGCAACCCTCCCAATTTTTTCCAGGAAGCGCGCGTAGAACTCGTAACCTCCTGCATTCTCAGGGGACAATTCAATTGCCCGTTGATAAATCTGCTCCGCCTCTTCATTTCTTTTCAAACCAACTAACAGGCCGGCGAGGTAGAGGTAGTTCCAATAACTGGCGGGATTGATCTCCATGCAACGGCGATAATGAAATTCAGCACGAGCCAGGTCTTTCAATCTCACGAACACACGGCCGAGCACATGGTGGGCCAGCCAGTAGCCCGGGTCGATCTGGATTGCGCGCTCCAGCAGATCGCGAGCTTTCGGAGGGTCGGTTCTTTCTTCGATGACTGCGAGGTTATACATCGCCTCGTCATAGTTAGAGTCGATCTCAATTGCTTCCTCGAATGCATTCTTGGCCGACGGATTGTCGTGAAGTCTGGCGTACGCTGCTCCCAGAAGCGTGAGTGTTGGTGCATCTCTATTTATTTGGAGTGCGTCCAGGAACCAATATTTGGCGGTAAGTGAAGATTCAGTTCTGTCTTTGTCAGTCCGTTCAGACCAAAGTGATCCCGTCATTAATTTAACGATGGGTGAATCGACAAAATTAGCTAAAGAAGAGTGTGGCTGAAGGCGGAGAGCTTGGGTAAAGGCTTCTTCCGCCTCTTCCCACATTTCTAATTTCTGAGCCACTCTTCCGTATTTTAGAAAGAAAATTCCGTCTACATCGATCTTTGAGCGCTCTTTCCATAATTCAAGAGCTAAGGGCAGGTCACCTGCCTCCTCTGCTTCGTCGGCACGTTTCTGCAAAGCATCCATCATGAAATGCTCCGATCGATTCCGAATGGCTTCCGGTTATTCCCTATTCCCTGCTTTTCTCACATCTCTCTCGCCCGCTCAATCGCCCGTATCACAGCCTGAGCCTTATTGATTGACTCGGCGTGTTCAAATTCTGGCACGGAGTCGGCGACAATTCCCGCGCCGGCCTGCACGTAGCCCCTGCCGCCAATGGCCAGCATCGAACGAATGGCGATGCACGAGTCGAGGTTGCCGCTGTAATCCGCGTAGAGAACCGCGCCGCCATAGGTTCCGCGCCGTGCAGGCTCCAACTCCTCGATAATCTCCATGGCCCGCACCTTGGGCGCGCCCGAGAGCGTGCCGGCAGGGAAGCAGGCGCGCAGAGCATCGACGGCGGTCAGCTCCGGCTTGAGCTTGCCCTCGATGCTGCTGACAATGTGCATCACGTGGGAGTAGCGCTCGACGAACATCAGCCGGTCCACCTTCACGCTGCCGAACTGGCTCACGCGGCCCACGTCGTTACGGCCCAGGTCCACCAGCATCACGTGCTCGGAGCGTTCCTTTTCGTCGGCCAGCATCTCTTCGGCCATTGCCGTATCTTCAGCCTCAGTGGCGCCGCGTGGGCGTGTTCCGGCGATGGGCCGGTACTCGACCTTGCCCTGATGCACACGCACCAGAAGCTCCGGTGACGACCCGGCCAATTCCACAACCGTAGACAGCTTCAACTTCTTGGCGGAGCTGCTCAACTTTTCGGCAGGTCCGCCAAGCGGACCATCCGGTGCAAAGCGCAGGAAAAACATATAGGGGCTTGGATTCACTGTGCGCAGCGCACGATAGACCTGGAAGCTGTCGGCCTCCGGCTCCATATCGAAGCGCTGAGATAAAACCACCTGGAATGTGTCGCCCGCTGTAATGTAGTCCTTGGCGCGGCTGACGGCAGCCAGGAAGTCCTTTTTGCTTGTCCGGTGCTGCACCTTCAGTTTGCCTTCGGTTTTGCGCCGTGCGAGGCTGGGCAACGGTTGAGTGAGCCGTTTTTCAAGCCGGTCGAGTCGGGCAACAGCTTTGTCATATTCCGCGCCGGGAGAGTCAGCGGCCTTGCCGCGCGTAACGTCGGCGGTCACCACCAGCCAGATCTCCTTGCGCACGTGGTCGAATGCCAACACCTCGTCGAAGAAGAGCAGGCAGGCGTCAGGGACACCGAGTTCATCTTTGGCCAACTCGGGTAACCTTTCAATCTGGCGCACCGCGTCGTAAGAGAAGAATCCCACCGCGCCGGCGGTAAACGGCGGCAGCCCTGGTAACCGAGCGGGTTTGTGCCCAGCCAGCGCACGCCGCAGCACGGCAAAAATGTCACCATCCATTTGGACGATCTTGCGGCCCTCGGTGATCGTAATGTCGCGCCCCCGAGCCACAATCCGCTTGAACGGCTGAAGGCCGATGAAGGTGTAGCGGCCTACTTGCTCGGCGTTCTCCACCGACTCCAGCATGAAGCACTCCCGCTCTGGCCAGGCAGCGCGGAGAAACGCCGACACCGGCGTCTCCATGTCGGCTGTGAGCGTGCGGCAGACGGGAACAAGCGTATGCTCTTTGGCGAGCGCCAGAAACTCTTTGCGGCTGGGCTGAACGGGATGTACAGAGGGTTTCACTTTCAACAGTGTAACTGCTTCAAACGGCTGGCCTCATCCGCGCGGCCGGCGCAGCAGGCACGAATCTTGATTGCATTAGTCATTGCCCTGAAGCCGTGCCTGCAGCAAAAATCAATGCTCTTGGCGTGCGCGGTATGTTTCAAGCCAACTGACCATCTGATTCGCCGGCAGAGGACGGCTGAAAAAATAGCCTTGCGCGGAATCGCAACCCTTCAATCGCAGGAACTCCAACTGCGCTTTGGTTTCCACGCCTTCCGCCGTCACTCTCATGCCAAGTTCGTGGCCTATCTCGATGGTCTTCTGTACCATGACACGATCGCTGCCGTTCACGTCCATGTTCATCACAAAAATGCGATCGATCTTCAATTCTGTTGCCGGAATGTTGACCAACTGCTGCATCATTGCATAGCCGGTGCCGAAATCATCGATCGATAGCTGAATGTTCTTCAACCGCAGTCTGGTCAAAACGTCCAGAGTGCGCGATAACTGGTCGATCAGGCCACTCTCTGTGATTTCGATAATGACGCTTTCCAGCGGTACTTCATATTTCTTTGTTAGAGATAGGAAGTTATCAGGGAAGCTGAGGTCGCGGAGCGAATGTACTGACACGTTCAGCGCCAGACGCGGTATAACGCTGTCGCCATTGGTGAATTGCTTGAATTCAGACATGCCGCGATTGGCAACCATCCAGCCAAGTTCATCGATAAGCCCGGTCGCCTCGGCGCGGCCAATGAAGTCATCGGGATAAATCAGGCCTTGTATGGGATGTTGCCACCGGATCAATGCCTCCAGTCCCATGATTTTTCCAGTCGCAATCTCGATCTGCGGCTGATAGTAGAGTGCGAACTCATTGTTGTCGAGGGCGCGCCTCAGCCCTCCTTCCGGAATGAAGATCTCGGAAACCTGCTTGATCGGGATAAGGCCCTCGTGCGTGGCGTGGGTCTTCAGCACATCTTCCAATTCGGCTAGCCTGAATGGCTTTGCGAGATGGCCTACCACAGAGAGGCCCAAGGCCCGTCCCAGCTTCTCCGCTGTTTCCAGCACGCGCTTGCTGATGCCGCTCATCAGCACAATTCTTGCCTCGCACTTGAGCCCGCTGAGTTGTCTCAGAACCTCAATGCCATCCTTTTCCGACATCATCAAATCGAGCAGAATTAAAGTTGTTTCCGGAGTGCAGAGCTTTTGGACGTCCGCAACGTCGCTCGTCGACACACAATTCAAACCCAGCCCTGCAGCCGCGGCGCAAACAAACTCGCCTACGTCGGCTTCATCGTCAATCACCAGGATATTGCCGACATTCCTCATCGAATCTCCTCATGTAAATAATTAAAGTCCGGCAATCCGTCTTCTTGAATGGCTGCGAATCCATTCCTCTCATCCGGTGCGGTCTCTTCCATCGTGCGCTGAACCATGGCTGTAAACTCTGAACGTTGATACGGCTTGCGCAGCAAGGGAGCGTCGACTTGCATCCCGCTTCTCTCCGAAAGAGCATCCGCTGGGAAGCCGGATGAGTAAATGATTCTGAGCTTCGGGCTCAGCTCACGCGCCTTTCGAGCCAGATCGACTCCATTCATTCCGCCGGGCATGATGATGTCGGTCACCAACAGGTCGATATCTCCGAACCTCTCGACAATTTCCAGTGCGCGGGCACTGTCTTCTGCCAGGAGGGCCGAGTACCCCATCTCGGTGAGATAAGCCTGCGCGATCTCGAGCAGCGCCGATTCGTCATCCACCACCAGCACTTTGCCGCCCGGCTTGGCAGGAAGACGCGTCGGGGAGGTTTCACTCATCGTTGGCGCGGACTTACACGCCAGAGGCAGGTACAGCGAAGCTGTGGTTCCGATGCCCTGTTCGCTGTAGAGACGGACGGTTCCACCCGACTGCCTGGCGAAACCGTAAACCATCGACAGACCGAGGCCAGTGCCTTTGTTCCGGGCTTTCGTGGTAAAGAAAGGCTCAAGGGCGCGATCGAGCGTTTCTCTTGACATTCCAAAGCCAGTATCTGTCACCGAAACGCGCGCATATTGCCCTGGAAGAATATCTCCCGTCTGCACGGGCGGAAAAGATTCCTCCAGATTGCACAATTGTGTGTCGATGGTCAGCGTGCCGCCCTTCGGCATGGCGTCCCGCGCATTCACTGCAAGGTTGAGCAAGGCGCTCTCCAGGCCTGCAGCATCTATATAAACCGCAGGCACTGACTTGTCGAAGCTCGTCACGATCTTGATCTCAGGGCCAAGTGCGCGGCCCGCCAATTCGATTACTTCCTGGATGGCATCCTCCAATCGCAGGTTCACGGGATTCAGATCTTCTTTGCTGGCCAGTGCCAACATGCGCCGAGTTAGATCGGCACCCCTCGCAGCCGCCTTTTGCGCCGTCTGGACCCGCTTCAGCGCAACTTGGTTTTCCGGAACCTGACGCTCAAGCAGATCGAGATTGCCTACGATAACGCCGAGCAGGTTGTTGAAATCGTGTGCAATTCCGCCCGTCAACTGGCCAATCGCCTCCATCTTCTGGCTCTGGCGCAGTTGGCGCTCAAGCATCTTTTTGCCCGTAATATCTGACGCAATCTTTGAGACGCCTACAACTTTGTTCTTCGCGTCAAGAATGGGAGAGATAGTGAGCGAGACATGAATGGCCTGGCCATCCTTGCGCAAGCGAATCGACTCGCTGCGCTTAACAGTTTTCCTCTGCCGGATGCTCTCCAGGATCTCCTCCTCTTCGTGTTCGCGGCCGGACGGCAGGAGGCGCATGATGGATTGGCCGATCATTTCTTCTGCCGCGAATCCGAAGATGTTCTCTGCCCCTTTATTCCAGCTTGTCACCACGCCATGCAGGTCTTTTCCGATGATGGCGTCTTCAGACGACTCAACAATCGCCGCCAATCGCGAACGGGTCTCATCAATCCGCTTGCGCTCTGTAACGTCGCGATAGGTAATGACAATCTGCGAGGTCTCACCCGCCGCATTGACTATGGGCGCGGTGCTGACTTCAGCAATGACGCTTGTTCCCGTATAAATGGAATGAAGTCTTAATTCAAGATTATCCACAAAGTCGCCGCGCAGCGCTCGCGCCCCCGGCCACTGTTCATCAGGAATCAATTCGCCGTCCAGTGTGTACTCCTCGATCATCCCCTTGATGGCTTCCGCGGAGAGAGTCCTGCTCGGCAAACCAAGAAAACGCGTCGCCGCGGGATTCATCTGAACAAGGTTATAGTTTTTGTCGAGAACAACAATCCCTTCCGTAAGGCTATCGAAAATCGTCCTAAGCTGGATTTCGCTCTCCGTCAGTTGCCTGGCCTTCAGCCCGAATTTCCGGGCAATGGCCGAAATCATCAATACGTGCCCCAGGATAATTATTGTCGCGATAGAGATGATCGCCAGGCTGAAGGCGTTGATCGTTACGGCGTTCGCTAGGCCAAGGGATATTGATTGATCCGGCGTGAAACTGACCGCCCTCATGCTCACCGCGTAGGTGACAGGGATTGACAGGCCAAGAACGAAACTGTTCAGGAACTTGTGCCAGCCCCAGCTGCTGCTATCCTTCTGGCGGACAAACGCCCATTTCAGGACGAGAAAACAGGTGACGATTGCCACGAGGACAGAGAGCGCGACCCCTCGGAACGAGTAAGCGCGCATGGCCTCAATCCGCATAGCATCCATGCTGATGTAATGCATGCCTGCGATGCCGGTCCCCATGATGATGCTGCCGGCAAGGCTGCTCGACGTTCCCATGGTGGGCCGGCTCACTATGTAAAGGGCCACACCACAGGCTCCGACGGCGGTCACAAGCGCGAGCAACATCGAAGGCCAGTCGTATCGCACGGATACACGTAGTTGAAAGGCCGATATGCCCACAAAATGCGCGGCCCAAATGCCGATGCCAATGGCCATGGCGCCGCCGTATAGCCATACCACCCGCGCCCAGCCCCTTCTGGCTGTAATTCGCTCGACCAGGTCGAGCGCGGCATAGGCAGCCAGTATCGATATGCACACCGATAACGCAACAAACCGATAGTCGAAATAGTCGTAAAGAATGGAGCCGTTACTCATTAGTCCACCAACAGGGGGATGTCAATCTCTGGTGAACCTGGACATCGAGACGCGCCGCCCGACAGGCCCTTAAGGAGTTGTTTCCGGGCCAAGATATATCACCGCATGATTGGGTCGTACATTGAAATGCCCTATAGGACTCCGGGGAAAGGGCACTACTATCATTGTAGACTCTCCTCATCCAGATTTGGTCTCAACTTATGGCAAAAGGGCAAGAAATTTGTGGTAGTAAGACAAAGAGTGTCTTCTTTTGCTCACACATTGAAATTCAACAAGGGGCACGCCGATTGGATAGAAGTACTTTCGATTCCGGCTCTTGAGAACCGACTAAGGACCGGCCATAGAGTATTACCTCGCTTCCGGCTCATTGCGGGAATTCGGAGGCAGCCGAAAGCACAAGCCGAACGGGAGGCTTTGGAAGCTGGCTCCGAGTAGCTTGACGAGGCTGCATGGCGGACCTAGACTCTGAGAGGTTTGTGCATGCGGAACTTGTCCCGCATGACGGACCCTCCGGCCACGGGACCCCTTTCCATGGAGCCGGACAGACCGTGTTCCAGATAGCGGAGAAAGCACTGTTACGTCAATTACTTGTGAATGGGCGCATTCCCTTGGTCCTTCACGTTGGCCGCAGGCAATCAGAATTGGAGAAATGTATGGCATCGGTATCCCTCGAGCAAGAGATCAATCCCTGGGAAGCACAGGCGGCGCGATTTGACTTTGCGGCGCGCAAACTCAACCTGGAAGAAGGCTTGTGGAAGCTATTGCGCATGCCTGCGCGCGAAGTGATCGTGCATTTCCCCGTCACTATGGATGACGGCAGAATCGAGATGTTCACCGGCTTTCGGGTACAGCACTCGATTGCCCGCGGACCGGGCAAGGGCGGCATCCGTTATTCACCTGACGTGAGCCTCGACGAGGTGCGTGCATTGGCAAGTTGGATGACATGGAAATGCGCGGTTGTTAATATCCCCTTCGGCGGCGCCAAGGGCGGCGTCATTTGCGACCCGAAGAATATGAGCCGCGGCGAGTTGGAGCGCATGACCCGCCGATACACTTCAGAGATTATCGATTTCATCGGACCGGAAAAAGACGTTCCCGCACCCGACATGAACACGAACGAGCAGACCATGGCCTGGGTGATGGACACATACTCGATGCACCAGGGGCACACGGTCACTAGTGTCGTTACAGGCAAGCCTTTGAACATCGGCGGCTCGCGCGGAAGGACTGAGGCCACCGGGCGCGGCGTCCAGGTGATCTGCGACGAGAGTACACGCTACCTGAAGATGAATATTGACGGCTGCCGAGTGGTTATTCAAGGATTCGGCAACGTAGGCTCCAATGCTGCCCGCCTGATGATGGAGCGCGGCTACAGGATCGTGGGCATCGCCGAATTCGACGGCGGACTGTCGAATCCCAAGGGCATCGACATTCACCAATTGCTGGAATACAAGCGCCGCAACAACACAATTCTGGGTTTCGGCGGCGCAGAAGCCATGCCCAGCGAGGAACTGCTGATTTCTGATTGCGACATTCTCATTCCCGCAGCCAGAGAGAATGTGATCACCAGCCGTAACGCTGGCCAGATCAAAGCAAAAGTGGTTGTCGAGGGCGCCAACGGACCCACGACAGCGGTGGCCGATGACATCCTGGCTGAGAAGCGCATCTTCATCATGCCCGACATATTGGCCAACGCCGGTGGTGTTACAGCCAGTTATTTCGAGTGGGTACAGGACCGCCAAGGCTACTTCTGGAAAGAAGCCATCGTCAACGAGCAACTGGAAACCATCCTGCGCGACAGCTTTGAAGATGTGGTCCGCTACGCTGAAGCCCACAACGTGAACAACCGCATAGCCGCGTATATGCTGGCGATTGATCGCGTGGCCCAGACCATTCGCCAGCGTGGCATCTATGCATAACTACCTGCGGTGAGGCAGACGCTCGCTATGCGCTCGCGCGGATGGTTGTGGACGGGAGCGACTGCGATAACAATCTGAGCGGGACGGGCTTCGGGCCTGTTCCGCTTTTTCCTTGCGCTAAACGCAACTAAATGCGTACGATGCTGTTCGTATTGGAAGAAGCGTCAAATGTTTTCCGGAAGGAGAATCATGAAAGTCGCGCTCGTTGCACTGCTCTTTGCAGCATCCGCGTTTGCTCAGAATCCATCTGTCGTTGCTACAGCGGCTTGCGGACCCAAGGACGCAGGCTTCATTGCGGGGCTAGACAGGTCTCAACATTCGATAGTGCAGCCAGAGCCGGGGAAGGCGCGGGTTTACTTCATCCAGGAAGCCGGCGTAAAGGTAGTTTTCTGGATGGATGGAGCATGGGTAGGCGCAAACAAGACCAATTCCTATTTTTCCGTCACAGTGGAGCCGGGAGAGCATCATGTATGTACGAATGTGCAGTCCATTTTGGGGCATCCTGTAGGACTCGCGCATTTTACAGCAGAGGCTGGAAAGATTTATTACATCAGTGCGCGAGTCCTTATCGCGCCAAAATACGCTGCATACCTTTTTCTAGGCGCGGAAGACAGTGATCAGGCCAAGTATCAAATTGCCTCATTTCCGATGAGCGTCTCAACGCCGAAGAAGTAAGAGCCCGTGAGTGCGCGTATAGCGAAACGCTGCTCCGCCTCGCAGTGCGATAATGGAGCCACGCCACCAGAGACTCTGACGTGTGACGTGGTTTGCATGAATCTGCCCAACTCCATCACGATGAGCCGGATCGTCATGATCCCGCTGCTGCTATGGATTCTCACGCCGCACTTTCCCTGGCACGCGCATGGAGCGCAGGAGATTACGGCCGCTGTGCTGTTTGTGCTGGCCTCCATCACCGATGGCCTGGACGGCTATCTGGCTCGCAAATGGCAGCAGATCACCACCATTGGAATGCTGCTGGACCCCATCGCCGACAAGATCATGGTCACAGGCGCGCTGATCGCCCTGGTGGCCTACAACCCCGATGTCGTCAAGGTGTGGATCGTGGTGGTCATTATCAGCCGCGAGTTTCTTATCAGCGGCCTGCGCTCGATTGCCTCTTCAGAAGGCTTCACTATCCAGGCCAGTGACCTCGGTAAACTCAAGACCGTCATCCAGATTGTTTGCGTGGTCTCCGCAATTCTAGCTCACGGCTGGTTCCAATGGAAGTTCGGCGTGCTCATCATTCCCGTCAAGTGGATTGCCGTCGCCGCCATTTATTTCACGGTGCTGGTCTCCTCTGTCTCCGCCATCGACTACTTTGTGGGCTTCTGGAAGCAGATAGACCACGCCAGTAAAGACCGCCGCAAGGCCTTCGTGCTCACCCGACGCAAGAAAGCCAGCACACCATAACCTGCTGTGCCACAAGCCGCGCCCTTTCCATGCATTCGAATCTCAGCCGCGCAGGTGCCTTGCCGCGGCCGGCAAAATCCGTCCTTCGAGGGTTGTTGCACTTAAGATGCTTATCCCGCGCGCAGAGGCTAGCGCCGGCACCGCTCCCCGCGTCCGTGTGCGACAATCTTCGAAAGACCGAATTTCCTATGAGACCTTCTCGTCTCCTTTCACTGGGCGCCGCTTTATTATTTCTGGCCGCCCCATTGGCATGGCCCCAGGCGCCTTTTGCGCCCAGGGCCGCTCCCTCGATTCCGCTGGTGCTGACTGGCGGCACGGTGGTGGATGTGACCAATTGGGGCCGCTCGGCGAAAGATCTGCCCGACTCGATTGTCATCATCCGCGATGGGCGCATTACCAATGTCGGCTCACGCATGGCGGTTTCTATCCCCAAAGGCTCGCGGGTAATCGACTGCAGCGGCAAGTTTCTTATACCGGGCCTGATTGACGGGTTCGCAGGCATGAACTCGCAGGGCCAGGCCAACGCGAACCTTTATATGGGCGTCACTACTGTGGTCGCCGTCAGCGATGCGCGGCGCGGCGTTGTAGATTTTGCCGCCTCGCCCAGCCCTCACCTTTATGCGCTGGACTCGGTTGGCTCAACCGACAACTGGAGCCTGTTGGCCAAACGCCCCGATTGGGCGCTCAAGCTGAGGGAGGGCGCACGCCGGGTCGAGCTAAGCCCCGAGGATACCCTCGGGCAACTTACCGAGACCGCGCGTCTGGGAACGCGAGCCGTCTGGCTGGGCCACAATCTTACCGCCGCCAATGTTCAGTGGATTATGGCGCGCGCTCACCAGTTGGGTCTTGTCACTTACGGAGAGTTTGTTGCTACACCCTACGATGTGGGTGTAGAGGCCGGCGTGGATGTACTCGTCCACATGGGCCATTATGAGCTTGGTGTTCTTCCCGACGAGCTCCAAAGACCACTGGTGGAAGACTCGGAGGGCACGGCGGCATCCACGGCTTACGACTACGCCGAGCGCCTGCCTCCCACCGACCCCCATTTGCGCAGCTATGGCCATTTTCTCGCCACCCATCACGCCGCGCTCATGCCCACCTTCAGCATTTACTATGCGCAATTGCCCGGTCATCGCAACCTGTGGCATGAACCGGCAGCTCTGTTGCTCGACCCCGCCCGCATATTCGATCCAACCAATCGCTTCACTGGCGAAATGGACTATCCACTGTCGCCTTGGACCCGCCATCTGCCCACTTCCGCACAGCGTTGGATGGAAGAGAGTCTACGCAAGAAAGCAGAGCAGTCGGCCCTGCGGCTTTGGCGCATCAACGAGACCCTGTTTTCGGAATATCCGCACTATCTGGCTGCCTCCGGCTCGCCGGTCCAGGGTTCCTTGCCCGGCATCTCAATGCACACTGAGCTGGAACTGCTGGTTCGCCTGGGGCTTTCTCAGCGCGAGGCCCTTGCCGCCGCCACCAATAATTACAGTCTTCAGTTAGGCTGGAACGAACTGGGGCTGATCTCTCCCGGCCGCCGCGCAGACATCCTCGTCCTCGACGCAGACCCCACTGAGAGCATCTGGAACGTCCGTCGCATCTCCGGCCTCATTCTCAACGGTAATGTGATTGATCGTGCAAGCCTGCTGTACTGGAAGCACTGAAGCCTGTTTCAGTC
>JBAPYY010000326.1:0-2330 GCA_049284975.1 Occallatibacter sp. | reverse complement strand
ACAAGCGGGAGTAGCTCAGTGGTAGAGCATCGCCTTGCCAAGGCGAGGGTCGCGAGTTCAAGTCTCGTCTCCCGCTCCATTCCGCACCACCCCGATAGAAACCAGCGAGGTGCATGGCGGAGTGGGGCCATTCCGGCTTAAGGCCCAGCCCAAGGCGCGGTACCCAAGTGGTAAGGGAGAGGTCTGCAAAACCTTTATGCGCCGGTTCGATCCCGGCCCGCGCCTCCAATACTTTCCTGACAAGTGATAGCCGCCAGAAGTTGAAACCTGCTTTCCGCCAATGGCTATGAATGGCATTCTGTTCAGCGAGATGCAAGCGTGTCTCTGAACGGTTTGCCCCGAAACCATGCTCCTGCCGAGGTGCAAATGACATTTGTCATCCGCGATTGGTGACAAATCCCATTTGGATGTCGCGCCGCCTTGATGTCATCCTAGAAATGCCAGTGGGTTGCCAAGATCGTACAGCCCATCGGGGATGAGGCAGGGTGGTGTGAGCGTGCAAGACTCGGTAAGCCAACCGGAAGCCGTTCAGCAAGGAGGCCAATCTTCGCCCGGCGATCGCCAGATCCTCCGGCTCGCGAATTCAGGCGACGTGTACCACGGTGGCTCGCTCACGGGTTTCTCGGGCTACGGCCGAAGATGGCACGACTTTGTCTACCTTGCCTACTCGGTATTTTTTTGGATCGAGCCCGTCATGCATCGTGGGCTGCGGTCCTGGACGTACTTCGTTGCCGCTTACGCAACGTTCGTCACCATGTACTGTCTGTTGATGCTCGCGCCGGATGTGAGACTGCGCAGAGTTGGGCTGATCGGAATCGCAGTCCTTGGCCTGATCTACACCCCGTTTAACGATGGCTTCATCGGCGCTTATATTTATGTCGCCGCCTTTCTCCCGTTTTCGGTGCAGAGGATTCGCAACATTGTGCTGCTCCTTCTGGCGACGTGCGCCGGCATGGTGGGCCTTGGCTATTTCCTGCACATGAATGCCTGGACCTGGAGCACCTTGACCTTTGTTGCACTTGCATCAGGAGGCGCCAACATCGTCCACGCGCAGCAAAAACGCGCGGCACGCGCGCTCGGGATGGCGCACGAGGAGATCGAACGCCTCGCCAAGCTGGCTGAGAGGGAGCGCATTGCCCGCGACCTGCATGACGTGCTGGGACACACGCTCTCCGTGATCGTTCTCAAAGCCGAACTCGCCGGCAAGATTTTTAGTCAGGATGCTGGGCGGGCGCGGCAGGAGATTGGCGAAGTAGAGCAGATTGCTCGCACGGCGCTGGGCGATGTGAGGCAGGCAATCCGCGGATACCGTTCAGCAGGGCTGGCCGCGGAGATCGAACGCGCGCGAGCGACACTCGACGCGGCGGGAGTTTCTCTTGAATCCGTGCCGTCGATTCCTTCTCTGCGCCCCGGCGAGGAGTCGGTTGTATCGTTGCTGGTGCGGGAAGCGGTGACCAACATCATCCGTCACGCCTCTGCCTCTTCGGCCAGAATTGTGTTCCAGCAAGAGAAAGAGAACACCATTCTCACCATTGAGGACAACGGGCGCGGCGGCATTCGGCAGGAAGGCAATGGCCTGCGCGGCATGAGAGAGCGTGTCGCTGCTCTGCGCGGCAAAATCAATATCGACTCTAATCGCGGGACACGACTGCTGATTGAAATTCCCCGGATAGAGCAGGAACAGGCATCGTGAAGAAGATTCAGGTTCTGTTGGCGGAAGATCAGGCGATGGTGCGCGGCGCTCTTGCGGCTCTGCTCGAAACCGAGCCGGACATCGTTGTGTGCGCCTGTGCCGCCAACGGGCGAGAAGCTCTCGCAGTCATGGCCAGGCAGCAACCCGACGTTCTGGTGACGGACATTGAGATGCCGGAGATGACGGGACTCACGCTGGCCGGCGAGGTCAAGGAGCGCTTTCCGCAAACCAAAGTCGTAATCCTCACGACATTTGCCCGGCCCGGCTATCTTCGCCGCGCTCTTGATGCCGGCGCCAAGGGTTACCTTCTCAAAGACAGGCCCGCTGCGGAACTCGCCGATGTCGTGCGCCGCGTGTCGCGAGGCCTCAAGGTGATCGATCCCGAACTCTCTGCCGAAGCCTGGGACGCCGGTCCCGATCCTCTGAGCGATCGCGAGCGCCAGATTCTATGGCGCGCCGGCGATGGCGCAACCACCGGTGACATCGCTGCGGAACTGCACTTGTCGGAAGGCACGGTGCGGAACTATCTCTCTGAGGCGATCAGCAAATTGGGCGCTTCCAACCGCGTGGAAGCGGCCCGTCTGGCACGCTCCAAAGGTTGGCTCTGAAGCATTCGTGTCTGCGCTCGCCTGGGTTT
>JBAPYY010000325.1:0-2441 GCA_049284975.1 Occallatibacter sp. | reverse complement strand
TAGCCGCGGTCGAACTGCATGCCGTCCACGGTCTCAAGACCGGTGTGCATGGTCTTCGACTCTTCGATGGTGATCACGCCGTCCTTGCCAACCACCTTCACTGCCTCGGCAATAATCGCGCCGATCTCTTCGTCGCCGTTTGCAGAAATGGTACCCACCTGGGCCACCGATCCCTCGCTCACCGGCTTCGACAGCTTGCCGAGCGCGCCGTCCTCGGTCCACTTCCCATCCTTATCGCGCGTGCCGATGATCGCGGCCACGGCCTTTTCGATGCCGCGCTTTAGCGCCGTCGGATTGGCGCCCGCAGCCACTGTCTTCACGCCTTCGCGGAAGATTGACTGCGCCAGCACAGTAGCGGTCGTCGTCCCGTCGCCGGCCACGTCGCTGGTCTTCGAGGCAACTTCGCGCACCAGTTGCGCGCCCACGTTCTCCATCGGATCTTTCAGTTCGATTTCCTTAGCCACCGTCACGCCGTCCTTGGTGATGGTGGGCGAGCCAAACTTTTTCTCGATCACAACGTTCCGGCCCTTGGGCCCGAGCGTCGCCTTCACCGCGTCTGCCAGCGTGTTCACGCCGCGCAGAACCGCCTGCCGGGAATCTTCACCGTGCAAAATCTGCTTTGCCATTGCTCTCTCCAGTGATCAGTGAACAGTGTTCAGTGTTCAGTGATCAGAATTCGTTGTACGTTCAGCTTCTAAACTTGCGCAAACTCATGCTCAGGATGTGATCGGCGGCGAGCGGCCGCTTCCGGCCACTGACCACTGATCACTGACAACTGATCACTTCTTGAGAATGCCCAGCACTTCCTCTTCGCGCATGATCAAGAACTCTTCGCCGTCGATCTTGATCTCGTTGCCCGAATACTTGCCGAAGAGAACGCGGTCTCCCGCCTTCACGTCCAGCGGAAACACCTTGCCTTCGTCGTTCGACTTGCCCTTGCCCACGGAGATGACTTCTCCCTCCTGGGGTTTTTCCTTGGCGCTATCGGGGATGATGATGCCCCCGCGAATGGTTTCGGTCTCTTCCACCCGGCGCACCAAAATACGGTCATGGAGCGGGGTGAATGCGGTCTTCACAGACGTTGCTGACATTGCTTCGCTTCTCCTTCCCGCTCGCCAGGCGTGGCCCGACATGCGGGTTCTTGGTGATTAAAACAAAACGGTGTGTGATTGCGGCGTGCCAACCGCCTTCGGGATCGGAAGTGCAACCCAGCACTTCCGCCGCAGGGCTGCTAGCACTCTCGCCTTCCAATTGCTAACGATAGGCAGTCGATCTCAGTTTGTCAAGAGGGCATACGCAGAATATGAGTGACTTTCACTAAGATTAAATCATCCCCGGCGCTGCACTGCTCCTTAAGTAGCGCCGGGCACTGATGGAGTTGGCGTCCGTTCCGTAAACAGGAGCGCGAGTAGCTTCCGCTTAGTCCGGCCTAAACCCTGAAACCTAACCCCTTAACCCTGCCTATCTCAGTGTCCGCTGCCCGGTCCCCACCGCAGCCGAAGGCCGGTGCGCACCGTGAACGGAAGGCTGGGATAGCCGATAGGCGCGATGTGCTGGTTGTTCATCAGATTTTCGGCTTGCGTATAGAAGTCCAACCAGGAAAGAATCTCAAAACTCTCGCCAATGTCGAGCTTGGCGTAGCCGTAGTCGAGATTGCGGTTTGGCAGGAGCAGACTGTTAAGGCCGTTTTCGTCCTCGTTCTCGAGATAAGTTGAGTCGTCACTGCGGCTGGCGAAGGCCGAGGAGAAGACGCCGGTAAACCGCTTGGCCGAATAAGTGGCCGTGAAGTATCCGGTATGCGGAGCGCGGCGGAAGGGGCGCGCGCCCACCAGTGGCGAATAGGGGCCGACGAGAATGCCGTCAAAGGTTGGAATGGGACCGAGAAGGGCTTCATCGTCATTGGTAAAGGAGCGTTGCACCGCGGCGTCCAGATACGTGTATCCGCCGCGCAGAAACAAATTGGAACCGATGCCGCTTTCCACGCTGGTCTCTACGCCCTGTGCGCTAAAGGCCATGGAGTTGAGCGTAAGTTCAAAGGCATTATCGGCCACCAGCGCATCTTCAAGTTCTGTCTGCTTCGCCGGACTGAGATTCGGCAGCAGTTCGGGCACAAGCTGGTACCCGACGCTCTCGGTTTCGCGGCCAAACTGGTTGTGGAAGTAGCTGGCGCGAAAAATCACATGCTGGCTCAGGAACGACTGTTCCGCGCCGCCCTCGTAGGTGCGCACTGCGGGCGCAGTGAGCTGATGGAGGTTCAGCGCCTGGATGGTCGTCTGTCCGTCGTTGTTTTGGAGGAAGACGTAGAGCGAAGCTTCCTGATCGTCGAGCGTGGGCTCGCGCACGGCGTCGCCGAAGTTGAAGAGAATGCGTGTGCCGCTGAAGATGCCGCTGCGTGGCCTTAGCGCGTAAACCGAGAAGCCCGCCCGCGGCAGTGTTTGCAC
>JBAPYY010000324.1:0-12853 GCA_049284975.1 Occallatibacter sp. | reverse complement strand
CCCGAGTCGCCCAGCCAGCGCGACCATGGCCAGCAGGAACCAGGTCGTGCGGCTTTCCTCGACAGTAGCTACCAAGGAAGTGGTAAACCAAACGAGCAATGCCACAGCCATTGCCCATCGCAGCGATCCGTGGATTTGCGCAATCGACCAGATCGCCGCCGTCACAATTGCCGTGGCCAGAAAAAGCGCAACCAACCCGCCGCTCACCGCAATCGACAATGCCGTATTGTGCGCCGTGTCGATAGGACCAAGACTGGCCGCCGAGACAAACGATCCAGCTCCCGTTCCAAAGAACGGCGCACGCACAAAGGCGTGCCAACCTGCAGTCCAAATGTTCAAGCGCTGGTTCAAGTCTCCGCCTTGAAGCTGTTCGGGAATAGTGGCCAGACGTTCGAAGCTCTCGCGAGGAACGACGGACCAAAGCGCGGCGGCAAGCGCAGGCAGAGCCAAAGCGCTAGCCAGCACCCTCTTCGGATGGCCATAAGCCAGCAGCAGACCGCTGCCCGCCAGCGCCACCATAGCCGCAAGAAACCCTCCGCGAGAGGCCGTGAGCAACACGCCCAGCAGGCCCAACGGCAGGTAACCTGCCGCCAGCAGACGCCATCCCCAGCGCCGTTCACTATTCAGCAGCAGCGCAGCCAGCGGAAAGCCAAGGTCGAGAAAGCGGGCCACGTCATTCGGGTCCTGCCCGATAGCCGCAAACCGCACCTGCGCGTTGACAATCGCCTCCGCCGAAGCGAAGTTGGCCACGGTGAGCGCGGCCAGCACCCAGGACCCCGCCACAAAGCTCCGAAACAGAGCACGCAGATCGCCGGGCGTCTCGGCGAACTCCCAAACCAGCCACACAATCATCAATTCCTGAAAGTTACCGCGCAGTCTTGCCAGAGTCTCCAGCGGTTCGATAGTCCAGAAATAGGTGCAGCAGAACCAGAGAAAGAAGGCCAGCACCAGCCATTGCATCGGCCCGGGAGCGCGGAACCGACCACCTTGAAGAAGCGCCGGGATCGCCGCGAGAAGCACCAGTAAACCAACCACCCGTGCGATGTTGCCCAGCGGCTCGCCCAATTCGAGTGAATATTCCCATGGAATCGTGAAAGCGAACAGCAGTAGCAACAGCCAGGCAAAACGGCGCATCAGGCGAAACCTTTCAAGAATCCTTATCAATGAGGAAAAATCTCCCCACGCTAGATTCGCGCCGGATCAAGACGGCCGGAATTTGAAGAGCTACAAACAATATGAGTGCATGCGGGAAACTGATAACTCTTAGCGCGAAGATCAGCAGGCAAGGGATAAGCACAATCGAGCAAAACACCAGCGTCCAGCGCATCTGGCCGAGCGCTCTGAGCCTTCCTCGCGCGCTGAGAATCCAAAGCACGCAAAGCAGTGCCGAAGCAAAATCCAGAGCCAGTTTCAGAACTCGCGAGTGGACCACTCCGCTCACATCCATTCTCAGAAGATGGAGAACGTGCAATAGCCCGGCGATCAACACGACATACACCGCGAACTCCAGCGCATCGATCGGCGTAACATTTCGAGCCGCTCTACTGGGTGGTGATTTGGATAAGTCGACCGCCGCTGGTTTAGCCGGCCAAACGGCCAACGGAATCTGAAGAGCGATGAAAAGCGCCAGCGTCTCTGGGGCATCCATGATCTTGAGCACATGCGCCCCAAAGCACGCGGTGAATATAACGATGAAGCACGGCCAGAAAGACCAGCGCGGCCATCCCATATCCAATATGCAGCACTCCAGGCTCCTGATCCAAAAGACGCCCAAGAGCACAATGCTGTATGCTGCGGCAAACAACAGATGCCGGCTCTCTCCCTGAGTGTGCGTCAGATACAGAGCGCCTCCGCAGAACGCCACGACCAGCACAATGAAAGCGAGGAATGTTACGCGTCCCATTTGCTTGTGCAATGTCGAGTTAGACAACGGCAACCTCCCTTCCCCGGCTCTTCAGTTAGTATGGCTTCCATCTTGACGCCTTCTTGCTGCCACCAGAACTGATCCCGGTGAAGATTGGTGGCCTTTGCTGCGGATATGCCTCACCATCTTCGGGTGAATCGTGGGATACCTTCAACTCAAGATTCTCACTTATCTTGGGACTGAGTCGCCCACCGCTCCCCGGCAAAGGCTCCTCCGATAAAGGCTCTTCAGGCTTCGGCTTACTCCGCAGCAAGGCCGTCGGGGTCTGTATGACCACGAAGATTGCGAGCGATCCATAGCCACTGACCCAATGGAAAGCCAGAGGCATCAAGGACGCGGCGCAAACAACGAGGCCGAATTGCACTGTGGAATTCCTGCGCGTCCACCCGGCATCCTCAAGCCGGCCATTCGCGAATGTAAGCCAAAAGAATCCCAAGATGAGATACCCCAGACGTGCAATCCAACTTCCAACGCTGCCTCCAGAGGCATCATCCATGTAAATCAGCGGAATCGAGAAACAGGCGATCACAAATAGAATGCGCAGATATTCAAATGGGCCGCAAAGCGTCAGCTCATTTGTCTTCGCCGGTGGTGCGTGCACTTTCGAGGCTTCGTTCTCACAATTATTCTGTAAGACCGGCTCTTCCGCCGTCGGCTTGCTCCGCAAAAGCGCTAACGGCACCTGGATCAGTACAAATAATGCGAGCGTTTCATATCCGTTGATGAGACCGCGCCATAACGGAAGCATCGACAAGACAGGCACTATGATGCAGTATGGAACCCCATAAACATCCGAAGCGCGCCCGGAATCCTCAAATCGGCCCAGTACCGTGAATACCCATACAAGGCCCATAATGAAATACCCAAGATGCGCAATCAGCGTCTGCAATTGATCGGCCGAGGTGTCCTCCAGCCAAACCAGCGGGAGCCAGATGCAGGCGAAGGTCAGCAGAAGATACAAATATCCAACTGGACCCACAAGCAATCCTGCCGGAAACTTCTTAAGAACCCTAGCCGCGCCCTCCTCAGGTTCACCCTTTTTGTCTATTAAGGCAAGAATTGCCGGTGCGGGCTGGCTCGGCATTAGACCCCCCGCAACCAATAGAAGCAACAATAGGCCAATCCCGGCTGGCCAATAACGGGGCGAGATGAATGGTATTGAAGTCGCGAGGATCCATACTGTAAAGACCGGATAGCTGCACCAGCGTGGAAGTCCGGCATCGACTAAGCGTCCGTCGATGGCCTTCATTGTGTACATTATGACCGGGTAGAAAAGGATAATTGAGATTCGCCGGAAAGCACGTGGGGGAAGCGAGAATAAATTCAGATGCGAAAACGCATTTATGCGCAAGAGATAATCGAGCGCGAATGCCAACGCCGAAATCACCAGAATTCGCGATACGAAATCAAGCCGCCCTACGGGCTTCGTCGATCTTGCCACTCGCGGTCTCCTTTTATGCCTAAAAAGTCAGGCTAATTCATGAATGCCGCTAAAACCTCTGTGAATAAACCAGTCCGGCATAGATCGAGACACCAATCGCCGATTGAATGGCCGATTCCATGGTGCGGTTCCAAAGGTTTTTGGCCGCTGAGTCGGGGACATAAAGAATGTCGTGGTCGCGCACCGGCTGATCCGGCTCCTGACCGTGCAGCATCCGTTTCAGATTGAGAGTGGTAATAGTCCGTCCGCCCTTTTGTTCGCGGATCAGTAGAGCCTTTGCTATGGAAGCGTTTTGCGACGGGCCCCAGGCCAGCGAGATTGCCTGCACCACGGTGAGCCCCTGCGCGGGATCGACGGGAAATCCGCCAGGACGCAACACATCGCCCACAACGTAAACCAGTCCCGCGCGGCTTACTTGAACGGTGTCGCCGGGGGCCAGTTCCGGGTTGTGGTCCGATGTGGTGTCGGTTCCGCTGGGGTCCAGCACCACCGGATGCGGCGTTCTGGCGTCGTCGCGGTGAAAGACGTTTACCAGGCGCCCCGCGCTTGGTGCCAGTCCAGAAGCGGCGGAGAGCAGGTCGAGAAGCCGGTGGTGCATGGTGTAGGGATAAACGCCGGGACGCACCACCTCGCCCAGCACGCTCACATCCTGTCCGGCATAGGAGACTACGAGCACGGAGACCAGCGGATGGAGCAGCATCCCCTGCGCCACTAACGCGGCTTCTATGGCGTGCGCGGCGGCTTGCTCGTCCAGTCCGCCAATCCGCACCTCATGAATCATGGGCAGCGTAACCGTGTCCGAAGGGGACACGCGCACTGCGGAATGAAACTCCGGTGTATGGACTTCGCTCACCTCAAGAAAATCGCCCGGAGCGATGGGAGCGGGCATGGGAGACGCGGACTGTGTGCCCGTCGTCCCAGTTTGCCCAGCTTGGCCCGCGTCATTCCACACGGCGGGTGGTTCCATTGCATTGGGAAGACTCTGCGGCTGCTGCGACGAGGGCAGGCGGACCACTCCCGTTGGCAGGCCGGAAGTGCTGGGTGTCGGCGCCTGGGCGTGACTCCCGGAACAAGCCAAGACAATCGCAAGCAGCGCCATCAGCGCGCGGCTCGCAATGGAATGTGCGGAGGGACGAATCGACTCCATCAGGAACGCGCCTCCAATCGCCAGCCAAAGACCGACAAACAAGGTCATAGCCATGTAGAGCGGCAGATCGGGTGTCACCGGCTTGTCAGGCTGCCGCGCGTAATCCACTACGGAAATATTTGAATTCTGGATTCCGGCGGCCAAACCTGCTTCCTCCACTTTTTCGAGTACCCGAACGTAGAGCTCATGGCTGGCGTTGGCTTCCTCCCGCATGGCTGCATATTGCGTTGCCGCTTCATTGGCCTTCATCCCTTGGGAAGTAAGTTCATCCAGATTGTTGCGTACCAGTTGCTCGCGGTCGGCAGCCGTCTTCCATGCAGTGCGGAATCGTTCCACCAGCTTGACGTCCTCGGCCTGTTTTTGTTGATCCAGGTCAAGTAACAAACGGCGAATCTCCACCACGCGCGGAAAGTTCGGACCATGTTCAATGTTGAGTTGGGTCTGTTCCTGTTCCAGCTCGCTGCGCCGAGCGTGAATCTGCTGAAGAAGAGCGGTAGCAAAGTTGCCGCTCTCAGATTGCAAGCGCGGATCAGAAGCAATCACCAGCTCTGGATCGCCATTAGCGGCTGCGCGATACTGTGCTTCGCGCAGGATACGGTCCGTGGAAACCGTCACCAACTGGCGGCCCAGTTCATCAATCTCCAGCACGGCCGATGTGTGCTCGGTCTCGCCCGGCTGACCGTTGGCCAGCGTCTCGGGCGTGGTCAACAGGTTATTTGCGCGCTGGAAAGCCGCCAGTCGCTGTTCGTCCTGGTCTACATGAGCCTTGAGCTCCTTGAGCTGGCCCTCCAGCCAACCTGAGGCCTGAGCGGTAGCCTGCACGCGCGCGTCGCTGTCCTGCTGGCCGTAGGCAGTAATCAATGCGTTCACCACGCTGGCCGACAATGCTGCATCGCGCGACCGGAAGCGAATCTGAACTAGCAGCGTGCGCGGCACGGTTTGCACGCGAAGCCGACGTTCAAATCTCTCCAGCAGCCAGGCTTGCGCATTGGGAGATGGCATTTCCGGGTGAAAATCTGGAAACTTGCTGGCAAATCTGCCCATAAATCCCGGCGCGTGATAGAGCTTGAGGCCGCTAATCACTTTCCAGGCCAGTTGGTCGCTGCGCAAAACGTTTGCGAGCGTTTCCTGCTGCACCGGAGCGGAGAGAATCGAGGCCGATCCAAACGGCTCCGCCGCTTCAAGGCTCAGCGCAGAAGCAGGCGACGTGCGCAGCGCTACGGTAGCAGTTGCTTCGTATTGATTGGGAGCAACCAGGCAATACAGCAGACAGGCCAAGAGCAATCCGCCCACCACCGAGCCAACCAAGCGCCGGCGGCGTACCAGCACCTCCCGAAGTTCAGCTAGCGATTTTGAGGAATTGTGGATAGCGGCGCTGGGCCGCGCATCGGCCTTGCGAAGTGTGTCATAAGGAGCGGCGTTCGCTTCCTGCACGGGTTAAGGACCTCCGTTCAGAATCCTCCCGGCAGGCCCATCCTGCGATTCAAAGCGAAAAGCCACTGAAGAGGAAATCTTCGCCAGTGTGCGTCATTGGAATCAATTCGTCAATAGATGCCGTTGTTCAGGAAAACATGCGGAGGAAAAATTTGGCGCATGATCCGGCCTTCATTCGACTCCGCCGCCGCTCCTGTACCACTCCACGGTGCAACGCAGACCTTCGCGGAAATCAACAATGGGCGCATAGCCAAGCAGTTCCCCTGCCAGGCGAATATCTGCCAGCGAGTCGCGGATGTCGCCGGCGCGCGGTGGTTCGTAAGCTGGTCTACCGCTGTAGCCCGTCAACTCACGCAGAATTGCGACCGTCTCATTCAGTGTGATGCGGCTGCCGGTGGCCAGGTTCATCATCCGGCCCGAAACTTTTTGTGCCGGAGCAGCGGCGGCCAGCAGGTTGGCGTGGACCACGTTGTCAATGTAGGTAAAATCGCGGCTCTGTTCGCCGTCGCCGTAAATTGTGGGCTGCTCCCCCGCCAACATCCGACGGCAGAAGATGGCCAGCACGCCGGAGTAATGCGATGTAGGGTCCTGATAAGGCCCAAAGACATTGAAATAGCGCAAAGCCACCGTTTCCAGGCCGTAGACGCGCGTGAAACAAGCCATGTAGTGCTCGCCTGCCAGTTTGGCGACTGCATAGGGTGAAATGGGGCTGGGCAGCATGTGTTCGTGCTTGGGCAAGGTCGGTGCATCGCCGTAAACGGAAGACGACGCCGCATACACAACCCTCCGCACCCCGGCGGCGCGGGCCGCCACCAGCACATTCAAGGTTGCGTCCACACAGTTCACATTGGTTGCTCCCGGGTCGGCCACTGAGCGCGGCACCGAAGCCAGCGCTGCCTCATGAAAGACAACCTCGACACCGGCGCAAGCTTTCGCGCAGGCGGCCGGATCAGCTAGGTCGCCCTCCATGAACTCCATCGCTTCCAGCCCTGCCAAATTGGATCGCTTTCCGGTAATGAAGCTGTCGATGCCGCGCACGGTCTCACCACGCGCCAGCAGGGCTGCGGCAATTGAGCGTCCAATAAAGCCCGCCGCACCTGTCACAAGAAATTTCGCCAAGATGATCTCCCTGAAAATGGCCTGTGCACAGCGAAGACAATCTCCGCTGCCCACTTTGGAGAGAATACTACTTCAGGACAAATTGCTTGTTGTCCGCGTTATAGCTTCGCCGAAACTCAATTTTGGTCTTACAATCAGAACCATGATAACTGCGACCGAGAGCCGGCTAGCCGGCCTCAAGCAAGCAATCGAGTCCCGGCAAGCTCGTATCGGCATCGTTGGAATGGGATATGTGGGCCTGCCGCTGGCGCTGCTCTTCAGCGGCGAACGCTTCCGTGTGACAGGCTTCGATGTCGAGCCTGTGAAAGTGGACACTCTCAACGCGGGCGGCTCTTACATCGTGCGCATTCTCCCCGGCGAAATTAAAGAGGCGCAGCGGGCAGGCTTCCGCGCTACGGCGGATTACGCGCTGATCGCCGAGATGGATGCGGTCATCATTTGCGTGCCCACGCCACTCAACGAACACCATGAGCCTGATCTGAGCTACGTGACCGGGACGGTCAAATCGATTGCTCCATGGCTACACGAGGGCCAGCTCATTGTGTTGGAAAGTACAACCTATCCCGGCACCACCGAAGAGATTGTTGTGCCCTTGCTGGAAGCCGGCAACCCAACCGGCGTGAAAGTTTCGCGCTCTCTCGATCAGCCCGGTGTGCATGTCGCCTTCTCGCCCGAACGCGAGGATCCGGGCAATACGGACGTTGCGCGTCACGACATCCCCAAAGTGGTGGGAGGCTGCGGCCCTGCGGCCACTGAACTGGCCACGGCGATGTACAGCACCATCTTCCGCCGCGTTGTGCCCGTCAGCAGCCCCTCGGCTGCCGAAATGACCAAGCTGCTGGAAAATATTTACCGCTGCGTCAACATCGCTCTGGTGAACGAACTCAAGCAGCTTTGCATGAGAATGGGCATCGACATCCACGAAGTCATCGACGCGGCAAAGACCAAGCCTTTTGGCTTTCAGGCGTTTTATCCCGGCCCCGGTTTGGGCGGCCACTGCATTCCCATCGATCCGTTCTACCTCTCGTGGAAGGCCAAGCAATTCGACTTCCGCACCCGCTTCATCGAGCTGGCCGGCGAAATCAACACGGCCATGCCCTATTTTGTGATCGAGCAGATCGCCTCCGGCCTGAACGAGCAGTCAAAATCCATCAAGGGCTCGAGGATTCTGGTGCTGGGCGTGGCCTACAAGCGCGACATTGACGACCTGCGCGAGTCGCCCTCACTCACCATCATCGAGTTACTGCGTGATAAGGGCGCCGATGTGGCTTACAACGACCCCTATTTTGCCACCGTGGGCCGCGGCCGCCACTACGACCTGAAAATGACTAACACCCCACTTGAAAATCTGGCGCAGTATGACGCCGTAGTCATCGTCACCGATCACTCCGACTACGACTTCAAGGCTATCGTCGAGCAGTCGCAGTTGGTTATCGACACACGCAACGCAACCAAAGGCATCGATTCCCCAAAGATTGTGCGCTGCTGAGGACCTGCCAAAAGACTGGGTCTGGGTACCCCAAAGCCTACCTTGAGGCTGTCGAAGGGTCTCGATTTTGAGACCTGGGATTAGCGCGCGACAGCCTCCCGGCCAATCATGTATCGTTATCTGTTCCGCTTATGCTAGTTATTACCGCAACCCTGGCTGAACCTCAGCACTTCTCCCTCGCCGAGAAACTGCTCCTCGTCGTGTTCGTCGCGGCATCCGCCGGAGCTTTTTGGCGTCGATTCGGCGTCGTCCTCGACAAAATCCTCAAATCGAAGAAAGATCCCAGCTTCCATCTCTTCCCCATCGGCAAACGTGTTTGGGATTTTGTCTGCGAGGTTCTCTTCCAGACCAAAGTAATTCGTCAGCGCCCGCTGCCGGGCCTGGCCCACGCCTTCGTCTTCTGGGGTTTCTGCGCCTTTGCCCTGGTCACGCTAAACCATTTCGCCATAGGGCTCGGGCTTGGCTTCCTCGACCCCGCAGGCTTCTTTGGCCGCTTCTACACTTACATTGCCGCCGTCTTCGCCCTGGCCTGCGCGGCAGGCATTTTCGGCCTTTTCGTCCGCCGTTTTCTCGTTCGGCCAAAGTGGCTCGGCAAGAAGCTCTCCTGGGAATCAGGCTTCATCGCCCTCCTGATCTTCTTGCTCATGGTCACCTACCTGGCTTCTTTTTTTGTCGCGGACGCCGACCCCGCCACACGGGTTCTCTGGTGGGTTCACACCCTTACGCTGCTAACTTTTTTGCCCATCATTCCCCACACCAAGCACCTTCACCTGATTCTTAGCCCGGCCACGATTTTTCTTTCGCGTGGCGGCTTCAGCCAGATTCCTCCGCTGGTGGGTGACGAGGACTTTGGCCTCATCGCCGGCGCTGACCTGACCCGCCTGGCAACCTTGCAAGCCTATTCATGCGTAGAGTGCGGCCGCTGTACCGAGCACTGCCCCGCAGCCAATACCGGCAAACTGCTGAATCCAAAAGAGATTATCCTCGGCCTGAGAGGCTATCTGAACGACCTTGGCCCAGCGTCGGAAGAGCCCTTATTGGGCAAATACAACGCCCAGGAAGCCGCTTTTCAATGCACCACTTGCGGCGCTTGCGAGTTCCAGTGCCCGGTGGGCATCGAGCATCTGCCCATCATCGTCGGCCTGCGCCGCGGTGCAGTCAACACCGGCGCATGGGAGAACGAGTACGGGTCGAAGCTCTTTCTCGCCCTGGAGCGCGGAGCGAATGCTCATGGTCTGCCCGCATCTGAGCGCGACAAGTTTATCGAGAAAATCGGCCTGCCAATCTTCGACGGAACGCAGGAGTATTGCCTCTGGCTTGGCTGCATGGGAGGCTACGACCCCAAGGGCCGCGAAATCATCGCCGACTTCGCCCGAGTGATGAACTTCCTCGGCACCAGCTTTGGTGTACTGCGCAAGGAAAAATGCTGCGGCGATCCTGTGCGCCGCCTGGGCAACGACCTCGTCTTCCAGCAACTTGCCGAATCCAACCTTGAAGTCTTCGAGCAGAACAAGGCGAAGAACATCGTCTCCATCTGTCCCCACTGCGTCCGCACCATCCAGGAAGATTGGAAGGAGTTCGGCGCGCCGCCCGTGGTCGAGCACCACAGCGAATTTTTGGCCCGCTTTGCCGACAAGCTGCCAAAGCAGGCAAACGGAGAAACCATCGTCTTCCACGATCCCTGCTACCTGGGGCGCTATCGCAACGTCTACGAACAGCCGCGCACCGTCGCCGGGTTAGCCGGTGAGTTGGTCGAAGCCCCACGCAACCACGAGCGCAGCTTCTGCTGCGGCGCTGGTGGAGGGTTGGTCTTTCTCGGCGAGGAAACCGGCGATCGTGTCAGCAAGGTTCGCGCTGCTGAGCTTGTCGCCACCGGAGCCAAAACCGTTGGAACCGCCTGTCCGTTTTGTAATTCCATGTTCCGCGATGCGCTGGCCGAAAAAGGTGAAGGCGCGCCACAACTGCTCGACATTGCCCAGTTGACAGCGCGCGGATTGCCGAAGAGTTCTGGAGAGTGACCATCGGTAAGGAGAAGATATGCAAAGAAACTTGCTTTTGGTTCTCGCTCTAGGCTTTCTAATCTGCTGCGTGGGCCTCTTCGCGCGGATCTACATGGATATTGTTTTCTATAGAAGCAATTTTTCGAGTGCAAAGAGGGAGCGTTCCACCGAGGTGAGATATATGCGGCTGATGAAAGAGAGCGGCGTTCCCAAATGGCCTTTGTTTGTGGCTGTTACATGTGTACCGCTAGGAATCGTGACCTGTGTTGGTGCAATCCTTTATAACAATTACCTACGGCTCCCCAGATAACGGAAGGAATTCATTATGAAAATCATCGTTGCTATCAAACAAGTCCCCGAACGCGATGCGCAGGTTCGCATCGATGCTGCCGGTAAATGGATTGAAGAGTCCGGCGTTCAGTACGCACTGAACGAGTCCGACGCCTACGCCCTGGAAGAAGCCTTGCAGCTAAAGGAAAAGCACGGCGGCGAAGTGGTTGTGCTCACCGCTGGCCCTGAGCGCGTTGGCCCTACCATCCGCGAGGCTCTGGCCAAAGGCGCTGATCGTGCCATTCACATCGACTGTTCCGACCTCGGCAATCGCGACGCGCTTGGTGTGGCAAAGTTGCTGGCCGCGGCCGTCCAGCCGGAAAACCCGGACCTTGTACTCACCGGCCTTCAATCCGACGACCTGGGCCTGGGCCAAACCGGCGTGATTCTGGCCGAGTTGCTCAACCTGCCCCACGCATCGCTCATTCTCCACGTCGAGAAAACCGACACAGGGCTGACCGTAAAGCGTGAGCTCGAAGAAGGCTGGTTCCGGACCATCGAGCTGCCCCTCCCGGCGGTGCTTACCATTCAGTCAGGCGGCAACAAGCTGCGCTATGCCACGCTGATGGGCATCAAGCGCGCCAAGACAAAGGAGGTGCGCACCGTTACAGCGGCTGAGTTGGCCGTGGACTCCGCACCGGTTGCGGTTCTCGAGCGGGTTGCGCTGCCGCAGAAGCAAAAATCCACCCAGATTCTCCCCGGCAATCCTAAGGAAGCCGCGGCTGCGCTGGTGGAAAAACTGAAATTTGAAGCGAGGGTGCTATGAGCGGCATTTGGGTTGTAGGCGAGGAACGGGACGGACGCTTGACCCGCATCAGTTGGGAAGCCATTGCCGCCGGACAAAAACTGGCAGCGCTCACCGGCCAGGCCGTGAACGCAGTGGTAATCGGCGCGCAGACTGAGACCTTGGCCATCGAAGTTTCTGCCAAGGCTCTCGGCAAAGTCGTTCGCGTGGAACACCCGCTGCTCGCGGCTTACACTGCAGATGGGTTTACGCTAGCCCTGCAACAGTTCATCGAGAAGGAGAGCCCCGCGTTTGTGGTCTTTCCGCACACATACCAGGTTCGGGACTACGCTCCGAAACTGGCGGCCCGGCTCGGCCAGGTGCTTATCGGCGATGTGACCGGCTTCGCCGAAGGTCCCGTCTTTGTGCGGCAGCTTATGCAAGGCCGACTCAATGGCTCTTACCGGCACTCCGGCAACGGCCCCTGCTTTGTCTCGGTGCAGGCTGGAGCCTTTCGCGCCGACGAGGCTCAATCGGGCGCAGCCGCAATCAGCGCATTTACGCCCACCATTGATCCGGCGCAGATTCGCACCAAACCCAGTGAGCGTTTCCGGGGCGCGGCGCAGACAGTAGACCTTGGTTCAGCACAGTTGATCGTAGGTGTGGGCCGAGGTATTAAAGACCCCGCTAACATCCCCATGGCTCAGGAACTGGCTACGGCTCTGGGCGCGGAGTTGGGCGCATCCCGGCCAATCTGCGACAATGGCTGGCTACCCATGGAGCGCCAAATTGGCAGCTCGGGACAGACCATCTCGCCCAAACTCTATCTGGCCGTGGGCATCTCCGGAGCCATCCAGCATCTGGTCGGCATTAAAGGTTCGCAGTGCGTGGTGGCCATCAACAAAGACCCCGATGCGCCGATCTTCGAAGTAGCCGACTACGGCATTGTCGGCGATCTGATGGAAGTCGTACCGGCGATCACCGAGGCGGTGAAAGCGGCGAAACAGTAAAGCATTCGGGCTGACCGAGCTAGGCTCCGTCAGCCCGCCTCAACTTCCCTTCCTGCAACAAAGACTCGCGGCCTTATCGGCGCGGCGATGAAGTAGGCCAGCTCGCGGTAATCCCTGAATTCATGAATTAGAAAATCGGCTTGCTTTCCGGATTCGAGAGACCCTACACGGTTTCCAATCCCCAGGCTCCATGCTGCGTTGATAGTTGCAGAGGTAAGCGCCTCAGCTGGTGACA
>JBAPYY010000323.1:0-6206 GCA_049284975.1 Occallatibacter sp. | reverse complement strand
ACGAACCTCTTGTGTTCCAGTTGTCCTGCCAAGGGCACGGCTGGGTAGCGAAGTTCGGTTGTGATAACCGCTGAATGCATATAAGCGGGAAGCACGCTCCAAGATGAGATCTCCCTGAAGGGCCCAGAAAGACCATCTGGTTGATAGGCTGGGTGTGAAAGCGCAGTAATGCGTGAAGCTTACCAGTACTAATCGCCCGTTCGGCTTGTCCATAGAATTAACTCCGCGCAGTTAGCGGATACTCTTCTTGACAAGCCTTGTAATACCAATCAATTTCGTTGCAAAGTTTTGTATCAGCAAGTTTTTGGCGCCAGATTGCAATCCGCGTTCCTGTGGGCCTCCGGGAGAAACCATCCGGAATAAAACAGACGCCGCGGCAGGCTGCGGGCAACCACCCGCCAAGCGCCATCAAAGTTTGCCGGTGACTATACTGCGAGGGATCACCCGTTCCCATCTCGAACACGGAAGTTAAGCCTCGCTGGGCCGATGGTACTGCACGGGTAACTGTGTGGGAGATTAGGTGATCGCCGGCAATTAATTCAAAGCAAAAAGCCATGCCATTACGGCATGGCTTTTTTGCGTATGTTGGAGTTAGTTTGTTCCCGACTTAATAACCGACAGCGGCTATTCTGAACAAGAGCATATGTCAGCCGAGTCGCGCCAGTTCGATGTGATTGTTTTGGGTGCGGGAGCGGCTGGGTTGATGTGCGCGGCGGTAGCCGGTCAGCGCGGCAGGCGGGTTGCGCTGCTCGAGCACAATGGGCAGCCGGGGCGAAAGATTCTGATCTCCGGTGGTGGCCGGTGCAACTTTACGAATCTGCATTGCGGGCCTGGGAATTTTCATTCCGAAAATCCGCATTTTGCCAAGTCGGCTCTCGCGCTCTATCAACCCCAGCACTTTATAGACTTGGTCAAAAAATATGGGATACCCTGGCATGAGAAGACGCTGGGGCAACTCTTTTGCGACGGCTCGGCGCGGGCGATTCTGGCGATGCTGCTGGCGGAGTGCGAACTTGGCGGCGTGGGGATTGTTCTGAACGCGCGCGAGATTGCGGTTCAGCGTGGCGGATCGGGCGGCTTTCGAATTTCCTCTTCGCGGGGCGAGTTTTGCGCCGATGCGCTGGTAGTGGCGACCGGCGGGCTTTCTATTCCGAAAATGGGAGCAACGGGTCTGGGATATGAGCTCGCCGCGCAGCTCGGTTTGAAAGTGATCGAGCCGCGTCCGGCCCTGGTTCCACTGGTGCTGGGCGGCGCGGAAGCTGGTTGGGCCGAGTTGGCCGGAGTTGCGGCAGGCGTGACGGCCTGGGCAGAGCCGAACCCTGAAGAGCATCCCTCACGGGCTAAAGCCCAGGCTCATTCGGCTGGTTCAATCTACGGGCTAAAGCCCGTACCCGCCAAACCGCCGAAGCCAGTTCGGTTCAGAGAAAAAATGCTGGTGACGCATCGCGGGCTGAGTGGGCCGGCGGTCTTGCAGGCGTCGTCGTATTGGCGGCCGGGCGAGGCGCTCCTGATGGATTTTGCACCGGGACTGACTGCACAGGCCGACCTCTTTGAGGGGTTGAAGCAGCCAGGGGCGCGGCGCGATATTGTGGCGCTCCGGCAGGCCTTGCGCGGGGTGCTGCCGCAGAGGCTGGCGAATTATCTGGCCGAGATCGGCGCTCCTGAGGGCTGGTCGAACACAGCGTTGGAAGATTGCGCACGGCGGTTGCACCGATGGGAGTTTCATCCGGTGGGGACCGAGGGGTTTGAGAAAGCTGAAGTGACGGCCGGTGGCGTAGATACTCGCGAGTTACGGGCGCGAACGATGGAGGCGCTCGCGGTGCCGGGGCTTTACTTCATTGGTGAAGCTGTAGATGTGACCGGTCAGCTGGGGGGGTACAACTTCCAGTGGGCTTGGGCATCGGGAGTCGCGGCTGGGAAGAACGTTTGAGTGACACTGTTCAAAGAACATAAAAAGCTATAGATATCCCACCTTAGGCGCAAATACAAAAACGCGCCTAAGGCGGGGCACCCGGATTGTGATCAACAAAAAACCTTACTGGGCCGGTGGGGCTTCGGACGCAGCCGAAGCGCGCTCAGCTGGCGGCGCACCGGGCTTCGAGGGCGGAGTGAGCACGAAGTTCTTGCGGACCAGAGCGAAGCCCTTCTGTGGAAGTTCGGCCTGAAGAAGCTGGTTCTCCGGTCCGGAGAAAAGATCCGTGGGAGCGCCGGCGATGGTCGCGACAAGGTGGTGGACGACGATGGGCTTGCCGTCGAGCGTGCCCTGTTCGTCGGCATACGTGGCTAACTGAACCGGCTCAACCGACCCAGCCTTTTTAGGGATGATGGCCCAGAGATCGCGGTTATTTTGGGCAACGCCGAGGGCCAACAAGGTTTCCAGTGCGCCGGGATCAAAATCGGGAAGAAAAACAGCGGCGGGGTGCGCGGGCAAGGCCGTAGTGACGGTGTTGCCGTTAGCCGTGATGTTCAGCAGCACACCGGGGGTTGGAGCAGTTTTTGGCGCTGGAGCGGCGGTAACATTGACTGCCTTGCTATTGACGCTGGCGTTCAACTGCACATTGCGAAGATGGTTCGCACGGGATAGGTGCTCGGTCTTGGCCAGCGTGTAATTGAGGCCATCCATCTTGATGCTGACCTGAGCTTCAGAATCGTAGCCGTTGGGTAAGGCCGTGACTGTGAAGCTGGCCGTGCCCACAGGCTTGCCGTGCTGTGCGACCGTGAAGTTGCCGGACTGGGAACATGCGGCAGTGGTGAGGGCAAGAGCCGCCGCCAGCGGGAGCAGAACGAGATTTCGCATAAGTCTCTCCATCGAATCACTGAGTTTAGACACGCGATGAGAGAAAAAGTTGCGCGGGCATGAGACGAGGGACCAGGAAATGGTCCCTCGTCCCTACGCCCCTGTTCTGTCAGCCTTTGGCCACGGCGAAGCGGCGATTGACTTCATTCCAGTTGACCACGTTCCACCAGGCGGCGAGGTAATCGGGGCGGCGGTTCTGGTACTTCAGGTAATAGGCGTGCTCCCAAATGTCGTTGAACAGGATGGGATAGATGCCCTGCGAGAGAGGCGAGTCCTGATTGGGAGTGGTAATGACCTTTAGCTTGCCTGCCTGAAAGACCAGCCATCCCCAACCGGAGCCGAATTGTTTGGCAGTGGTCTCGTTGAAAGTTTTCTTGAAGGTTTCAAAGTCGCCAAAGTCGGCGCCAATCTGAGCGGCGATAGCGCCACTCGGCGCGCCGCCAATCCCTGCGCCGCCGACCTTGCCCATCAGGGGCCAGAAAGCTGTGTGGTTGGCGTGGCCGCCGCCATTGTTGCGGACCGCTGTGCGAATCTCTTCGGGGACAGAAGCCAAGTCACGGATGAGGTCGTCAACAGATTTCGCGGCCAAATCGGGGTGGTTGGCCAGCGCGGCATTCAGGTTGTTCACGTAGGCCTGGTGGTGCTTGTCGTGGTGAATCTTCATCGTCTCCGTGTCGATAAACGGCTCGAGAGCGGCGTAGTCGTAGGGAAGCGGCGCAAGTTCGTATGCCATCGGGGAAATCTCCTTCGTCGTGCATGTTGTGCAGTGTTCTGCGTTAAGCCTGTAAGGGCCGGAAATTCTGGCCGCGGCGGATTGAAACCTAGTCTGTGCGCCTGCCGGAATTAGCCTTTACTTGAATGGATGCACAAGGGTACGGGCAGGGTGCGGGAAAGTTGCCGCATTTGCTTGGGCCTGCACGATTGGACGCGGCGTGCCCGAATCTCCCATCTTGCGCGAATGCCTTGGGTTATTATGGGTAATTCAATTGAAAATCCTCTAGCTCAGTCGTTCGAGGTGCAATTTGTTCAATTCCCGCTATTTCTTCCGTACTCTGAAGTATGCCGCTGCCAGCCTTTCAATCCTGGCCATAGCTTCCATTGCAGCCAAGGGGCAGACACCTGCCGACATCGTTCCGCACTCTACGCCCTCGCAAGTTGAGGAAGGAGTCGAGTTGAACAAGGGGGCTGCAGCGTACAGGGGTGCCCGCTACGACGAGGCCATTTCTCATTTCCAGAAAGCTACGGAGCTGGCCCCCGACGAGCCGATAGCGAAGATGTACTTGGCTGTCGCGCTGTCGCAGAATGTGGTGTCCGGACTGGAAACTCCAGAGAACTTGAAGATTGCGCAGAAGGCGATCGACCTCTTCCAGCAAGTTCTGGAAAAGCGCCCGCACGATTTGCCCACAATGCAGTTGCTTGCTGGGGTTGAATTCGAAATTAAGCGGTTGAACGATGCCAAGGAGTGGCAGAAGAAGGTGCTGGCAGAGGATCCGAAGGACCCTGAGGCAGCCTACACGATTGGCGTGATCGACTGGCAGGAAGCGCACCAAAACGCCTTAAGGGCGTTGGACGCAGCAGGCTTGAACGACGACGGCATGGGCAACGCCAAGGCACCCGCGGCGTTAATGGAAAAGATCAAGGCGCTGAATAGTGCTCTGGTCGAAGAAGGTCTGGCGTATCTCAACCGCGCTGTAGAGAACCGGCCCAACTACGAAGATTCCATGGCTTATTTGAACCTGATGTACCGCCGCAAAGCGGACGTGGACTGGGGCAACGAGTCGGCCCGCAAAGAAGACGTGGCCACGGCGGAGCAGTGGAGGAACAAGGCGATGGAGACGCGCAGGGCTAACGAAGAGAAAAAGAACGCAGAGTCTGCTTCGCCGCAACGATAATCTGCCTCGCAATGAGCGTGCGCTGCGAGCAGGGTGCGGAGAAGTTGCCGCGTCTCATTCGGGCGAAATGGAGCAGGTATGATTTTCTTAAGGGGAAAATCATGACTTCCAGCCTCGCCGGTAACTCACTCGACCAACTTTCCATCGACACATTGCGGCTGCTGGCCGTGGACGAGGTGCAAAAGGCCAATAGCGGCCACCCTGGCGCTCCGCTAGGCTGCGCGCCCATGGCCTACCTGCTGTTTCACAAGCTCATGAAGCACAATCCGTCGCACTCCAAATGGGCCGACCGGGACCGTTTCGTGCTGTCGAATGGCCACGCCTCGGCAATGTTGTATGCGACGCTTTTTCTTTCCGGCTACAAAGTCACGATGGAAGATTTGCAGGGCTTCCGCCAGTGGGGTTCGCGGACGCCGGGCCACCCGGAGCGGGGCCACTTGGACGGCGTGGAAGTGACGACCGGGCCGCTGGGCCAGGGCATCGCGATGGCCGTAGGCATGGCGATTGCGGAAAAGCATCTGGCCGCGGTTTACAATCGTCCCGGCTTTAATGTGGTAGACCATCACACTTATGCAATGCTTGGCGACGGCGACTTGATGGAAGGCGTCTCGCATGAGGCCGCATCGCTGGCCGGAACGCTAGGGCTGGGAAAGCTGATCTTCCTTTACGACGACAACCAGATTTCGCTCGATGGGCCAACAAGCCTGAGTTACACCGAAGACCCGCTGGAGCGCTTCGCGGCATACCACTGGCATGTGCAGCGCGTGGCCGACGGAAACGATCTGGCTGCGTTGGTGACGGCGATTGAGGCAGCCAAAGCCGAGACCGCCAGGCCGTCGTTCATCGCGGTGCGCACGGTAATTGGCTATGGCAGCCCCAAGGCTGGGAGCAATAAGTCACATGGCGAGCCGCTGGGCGCAGAGGGTGTGGTGGCGACCAAAAAGTTCTTCGGCTTTCCTGAGGACGAGAGCTTTTATCTTCCCGCGGATGCGTTGGCCAACTGGCGCAAAGCGATTGATCGCGGAGCAAGCCAGGAAGCGGCGTGGAAGACGCTGTTCGAGGGCTACCGGGCGGCCAATCCGGAACTGGCTGCGGAGTTTGAACGCACGCAGCAGGGCGCGCTCAAAGCTGGTTGGGAGGCTACTATTCCCTCCTTCCAACCGGGCAAAGCGATGGCCACGCGCAACGCCGGCGGAGCGGTGATGAACGCGACTGCCGAGCAAGTGCCGGAACTGTTTGGCGGCGCAGCGGACCTGACCTCGTCGACAAAAACTATTTTCAAACCGGGTGCCAACTTCCACGAAGACCCGGCCGGCCGCAATGTTTTTTTTGGTGTGCGCGAGTTCGGCATGAGCGCGGCAGTGAACGGGGTCGCCGCTCACGGCGGGCTGATTCCTTTCGGGTCAACGTTCTTTGTATTCTCTGACTATGCGAAGCCCGCGATCCGGCTGGCGGCGCTAATGCAGGTACATTCGCTTTTCGTCTTTACGCACGACTCCGTTGCCGTGGGCGAAGAT
>JBAPYY010000322.1:0-2360 GCA_049284975.1 Occallatibacter sp. | reverse complement strand
GCCTGGGCCGAGTACATGACCCTCGGAATCACCGCCTCTTTCCTGCCCTGGGAGATCCTGGAGGTCTTCCGTCGCGTCACGCTCATGCGTTCGAGCCTGCTGTTGGTCAATATCCTGGTGTTTTTCTACCTGCTGAAAGTGCTGGCGGAGCGAGGAAAGCGGAATCGCAATAGAACCACGAAAGCAAGTTAGAATTAGTCATTCGCCTTTTCTTCGCTTTAACATGCTCCCACCCTACCTGTCCAGTAGCGGAACCTGGGCAGTAAACACTACATATTGTGGTCTCTAATTTTTATTGACCCATTAGAAGAATTTCCCACAATTGAGGGGAAACTTCCTGGCTTATAGGCATTTTTTTCCTTGGCACACACCAGGAACGGCTGTACTATCGCTCATGTGGAGCCAAGTGGAGTGAAGTGGAGTCCAGTGGAGCCTCAGGGCTTTGAGAGAAGCGGCATAGTTCAAGCCGCTCTCCTGACCCAGAAGCAAGTCTACTCGCAAATCACTTCTTTCACTCGAATCACGGGGGCTCAAAGATTGGGTGGAACCAGCCTGGCTAACGGGAGCAGGCAAGTCCAGGGCAGGGAACCAGGCGGGGCAGCAGATTTCAACGTAGTCGCGCAGGGGCAAGAGGCAGATCGGTGTTTCGGGGCAACAATCCGGCCAAGGTGGATGAAAAAGGGAGATTGAAGATCCCCTCTGGGTTCAAGACGCTGCTCGACGCGGCCAACGTAACCCAGCTCTTCATCACCTCAACCGATGGCAAAAGCGCACAGATCTGGCCGCTGCCGGAGTGGGAGAAACGGGAGAAACTGCTCGCCGAGCACAGCAACCTGGACGACGCGGTAGAGAAGTATCTGAACCTGACCAGCTATTACGGTCAGCAGTTGGAAATGGACAGCCAGTCGCGGGTGGTTCTTCCCCAGAAGTTACGCGACAAGGGCAAGCTCGACGCAGAAGTTGTGGTGCTGGGTAAACTGACGTACCTCGAAGTGCAGAACGAGAAGGAGTTTGAAGATCGCCTTCTCAGCTACGAAATGACGGCGGAAGACCGGAAATCGGTGGCAGCAATCATCCGCCAGCATAGTTGACGGGCCAACCCCCCAGGGGGAGCGCATGACGAAATCGAATGACCGCCATGTGCCAGTTCTTTTTCAAGAGGCGATCGATTTCTTAAACGTGCGCGCAGGCGGCACCTATGCTGACTGCACCTTGGGGTTAGCCGGTCATGCCGAGGGGATTCTAAGACGCCTTGGCTCGCAGGGGCACTTGATTGCCTTCGACCGTGACGCCGAAGCATTGGAGTTAGCAAAGGTCCGGCTTGCAAGAGTATGTAACGAGTTAGGCAATGAGGCGCCCAGGATAACTCTGATCAACGAGCCTTTCAGCACCATTGCAAGTTATGTGAAGCCGGCTTCGCTCGATGGGTTGCTTGCAGACTTTGGAGTCAGCAGCCTGCAGTTCGACGAAGCACGCAGGGGATTCAGTTTTCAGGCCTCTGGTTTTCTGGATATGCGTATGGATACGCGCCAGGGACAGACGGCCGCACAAGTGGTGAATGAGGCGAACGAGCGTGAGCTTGCCGACCTCATTTACGAGTACGGAGAGGAAAGGAGGTCGCGGAGAATCGCCAGAGCCATTGTTCGGGGACGGCCGGTTACAACCACGGACCAGTTAGCCCGGCTAGTAACTCAAGCCGTCCCGACAATGAAACAAGAGCGCATTCATCCGGCGACCCGCACATTCCAGGCTCTCCGTATCTTCGTGAACCGTGAGTTAGACGAGATTAAAGCATTGCTTGAGGCCGCACCCGGTTTGCTTAAGCCCTCTGCAAGGCTTGTCGTCATCAGCTTTCACTCGCTCGAAGACCGTATCGCAAAAGACAGTCTGCGGGAAGGCGCGCAGAAGGGAATCTGGGAAATTCTCACCCGCAAGCCAGTCACCGCGGGTGAAGAAGAGATGGATCGCAATCCCCGTTCCCGCAGCGCCAAACTGCGAGCAGCGGAACGAAAAGGTTCAAGTCGTTCGTTTTGAAGTGCCAGAACAAAAAACGGCTGGCTCGGGGTTCGGAGCTTTACAGGGAAGTGTTAGAGGCAAGTGGACAGAAACGCGGAGCGAACAGCTGAAAGCTATGAGCTGGAAGCTCTCGGGAGAGGTAATCATGGCGGCGATCGCAACAACTTACTTTGAAACAGGCCGCAGTCTCGGGCAGCGGATTCGCGAGCGGAACGCAGAACTGCTGGCGCAGCAGCAAATGCGCCGGCGCGGGGTGCGCACGCCGGAGTTCCACTTCGCCCGCCACTTCGACAACTCGCGCCTCGTCAAGGCACCGGACCCGGTGCGTGTTCGCGAGATGCGCC
>JBAPYY010000321.1:0-3163 GCA_049284975.1 Occallatibacter sp. | reverse complement strand
TCGAGAAAGGCCAGGACGGCGGCGACCACGGAGAAGACAGCTGCCACCAGGAGGGCACGCGACTTCCAGCCGTCGACAAAGGCCGGCGCGCTCAGGTCGGCGGGGAGCGTGTTTGCGTGCGATTCGTGAGCCATTCCGTCTGTCCTTACTTCGCGGCCTCTTTGGCCGGTTTGCTGATGGGAATCTTGATTGTCGGGTCAGCGGGATTGGCCGGAGCCATCGCCGGATAACCCTGTTTCACATCGTGCGGATACGCCTGAACAGCCGTTGAAGGCAGCGCCCACGGTTCAGCAAACCCTTCAGGCAAATGCTTCTCTTGCGCAATCTCCTTCAGGCTTCGCACTTGAATGCCCGAGGGAACATCCTCCGCCTTGGCTGCCTGGCTCAATTGAAGCGCTCGGATATAAGCCGCCACCGCCCAGCGATCTTCCGGAGTTAGTTGCGCCGAGTAATCCGGCATAGCTCCGTAACCATGAGTCATCACATAAAAGTAGTGCGAGATGGGCTGCGAGAGCCGTACCTGATCGTGTAGATTCGCGGCCGGCTTGTAGCCACGCTCCACAATCTCGCCCAGCCCATTGCCAACTCGCGAGTGGCACGGTGTGCAATAAATGTTGAACCGCTCCTGCCCACGCTTGAGTACGTCGCGTGTCACCGGGAAAGGCATCTCGTTTTTTTCTTCGCGGTAACCGTTTGCGCCCTGAACTACGCCGGTATAGAAGTAACTGTCTTCATGCAGCTGGCCACGGGCCACTGTGTTCACCACCTGCGAACGCGCGCCGCGATGGTCGGCAAAGAACTCCGAGCCGCGCTGCGGAATAATCTTCGGCTGGTCTTGCATATCCTGGCGGCAGCCGGCGACAAACAGCAGCGCCATCATGCCAACGCTGACGGCAATACGTCCAATCGAATTGAGGCGGCTAACTTGCATTAGTACTGCACCTCCACCACCGAGACCGGCTGAAAACCTTCCAAATACTTTTTCGCTTCCGGCAAATCGAATTTGGGATCGAGCGCCTCCAGGCACAGAAAGAACTTATCGGTTGTCGCGCCGTCGCGGAAATTGGGCGCATTGAACAACGGATGATAAAGCGCCGGTAATCCGTTCAACGCCAGCATTCCGAAGGCCGCGGACAGACCGGCAAACAAAATTGTCCACTCATATGCGGGCACAATAAACGCCGGCCATGAGTAAGTCGGACGCCCGGCAATATTCAAGGGATAAGCCAGCACTGCAATCCAAACCTCGAGGGCAAACATCGCCGCGCCGCCCATCAGGCCGCCGATCAATGTAATGAGTGGCACTTTGTTGCGGTGGAAGCCAATAGCCTCGGCGGCTTCCTCCACAGGATACGGCGTATAGCAATCCAGCCGCCGCCAGCCGTCCTGGCGCGCTTGCCGCGCGGCGCGGATCAGGTCGCCCGGCGTATCGAATTCGGCCAGCAGGCCGTAAGTTCCTTCGCGTGGCGGCATCAGTCACCTGCCTTTGCTGTGGCCTTGGCCTTGATTTTGGCTGCCGGCAGCAACATGCGGATTTCGTTCATCGGAATCATGGGAAGGAAACGCACAAACAACACGAACAGGAATGTGAATAGTCCCAGCGTGCCCACAAAGGTCATGTAGTCCCACTTGGTGGCGCGATAAGTTCCCCACGCCGAGGGCAGAAAATCGCGGTAGAGGCTGGTCACAACAATGACGAATCGCTCAAACCACATGCCCGTGTTGACCACGATGGAAAGAAAGAACATGTACGCAATGTTGGTGCGTAGCTTGCGCGACCAAAGCGTAGTCAGCGGAATCGCCAGGTTGCAGGTGACCAGTACCCAATAAGACCAACCCATGGGCCCGAACATGCGATTCCACATCATGAAGGCTTCCCAGTGAGAAGCCGAGTACCAGGCCATGAAGACTTCCATGCCGTACCCGTACGCCACAATAAAGCCGGTGGCCAGCATCACCTTGCCCATATTGTCGATATGCCGCTCGGTGACCAGCGCCTCCAGGTGATAGAACTTGCGCAGCGGAATAGCCAGCGTAAGCACCATGGCGAAGCCGGAATAGATGGCGCCGGCAACAAAGTACGGTGGGAAGATGGTGGTGTGCCAACCCGGCAAAACGGCCACGGCGAAATCGAAGCTGATGACTGTGTGTACCGAAAGCACCAGTGGCGTGGCTAGTCCGGCAAGCAGCAGCGAAGCCGTCTCATAGCGCATCCAGTGGCGCGCTGACCCGCGCCAACCCACCGACAACAAGCCGTAAAAATACTGTGCATACTTAGACTTCGCGCGGTCGCGCATGGTGCCGAGGTCGGGAACCATGCCGATGTACCAGAAGACTACCGAAATAGTCGCATAAGTCGAAACCGCGAAGACGTCCCACATCAGCGGAGAGCGGAACTGCGGCCACACCGTCATGGTGCTGGGATAAGGAAACAGCCAGTAACCAAGCCACGGACGGCCAAGATGCAGCACTGGAAACATGCCGGCGCAGACCACGGCAAAGATGGTCATGGCCTCGGCGAAGCGGCTGATGGAGTTGCGCCAGCCTTGTTTGAACAGCAGCAGAATGGCCGAAATCAGCGTTCCAGCGTGGCCGATGCCGATCCACCAAACGAAGTTGATAATCGCAAAGCCCCACGCCACCGGCTGCGAGATGGCCCAGATGCCGACACCCTTGAGGAACAGCCAGGTGAGCGCCACCATGAGCATCGTTGCGCCACCGCCGGCAATCGTGAACAGGGCAAACCAGCCCATCGGCGTGTGCGGCGTGAGCACGATGCGCACAATCTTCTCGGTGATCGACCGGAAGGTCTGCCCCGGCGCGATCACGCGGTATTCGCCCGTCGCGGGATCGATCCAATGGTCAGCGGGTTTTATCTCTTTGGTCGCCATCGATCGTTCAACCCTTTGCCGGCGCGATTTCCGTCGGCGTCTCTTCCAATTCCTGGTTCGGATTCAAAACTTCCGCCACATACGTCGTGCGCGGACGCGTGTTGGTGTCGGCAATCACCTGGTAACTGCGTTGCTGCGCGCGAAGCTTGGAAACTCGGCTATCCTTGTCGTTCTTGTTGCCAAAGGTGATGGCACTGGCCGGACACGCCTGCTGGCATGCGGTCACAATCTCGCCGTCGCGAACAGCGCGATTCTCCTTATCGGCCTCGATC